>CAMDTB010000017.1 GCA_945907245.1 Rhizobium sp. Q54 | reverse complement strand
GCTGTCGCTGGCGGCGGCGTGGCTGTGGATGGCGTTCCTCCACCCGCTGATCGCGCCGCTCCTTGGTGTTTAGGCCTTCAGGAACGTCTCCAGGGTCTTGTGCATGCGGCGGATGCGGATTTCCTGGTAGTTGCCCAGCGTCTCGCCCTGCTTGCCCAGGCCGTAGCTGGCGCCCTGGAAGGCCCGCTGCTGCATCTCCAGATTGCCGGTGTCCTGGTCGTAGACCACGGCGAGGCCCGGATCGAGGCCGGGTGTCGTTGTGTAGCTTTCGCCCGGCTTAAGGTAATGGGTCTCGGCGGCCTCGGGCGCCTCGCCGTTCTCCGGAATCGGCCGCAGCACCAGGATGTCGAAGATCGTGCTGTTGACGTCCATGCCGTTGGGCCGGAACCGGTAGATCAGCGGCAGCACCACGCCCGAGTGCAGGTAGGTGTTCGGAAACAGATGGTACTGGATGGAATCCATCAGCTCGGACGGGCTGGTCTGGGTCAGGTCGATGCCATAGGCCTCGCTGAGCGCCGACCGGAGATGATCGGCCACCACCGAACGGGCGGTGCCGCCCTCGGGGATGTCCATGCCGCCCTGCCCGCCGCGCATGCGGCTCAGGATGTCCTCTTCGCTGACCGGGCCTTCAAGATGCGGGCTCGGGATGCCGACGGTGTGGATGAAGCGGCTGGTGCGCTCGCCGAACACGTCGTACTGGGCGTTGGCGTCGCTGGCGGTATAGAGCGCCTGCGAATGGGTCTCCAGCACGTGGTAGGCCTCGGCGAAGGCTTCCTGGGTCGCCTTCCAGTTGGCGGGCAGCACCTTCTGCACGTGGACCGCCGTGTAGCGATTCTCCAGCGGCCAGTTGGCGAAGTGCTTCGGCAGCACCTCGAGCCATTCCTCCAGCGGACCGGCGTTCTCGTCCATGTTGATCCAGACGAAGCCGCCCCACCGCGCCACCTTCACCTCGGGCAGCCGGAATTCCTCGTCGGTGACCTTGGGGAAATCCCAGCGGCAGGGAATCTCCTTCAGCGAGCCGTCCAGGTTCCAGGTCCAGCCGTGGAACGGGCAGCGGAAGTTCTGCACGCTGCCGGTCGAGTCGGACGGGCGCAGCTGGGTGCCACGGTGCAGGCACGAATTGACGAACGCCTTGATCTCGTCGGGCGCGACCCGGGTCACCAGGATCGAATACGGGCCGATGTCGTAGACATGGTAGTCGCCGACCTCTGGAATGACTTCCTCGCGGCACGCCCACTGCCACGCCTTCGGCCAGAGTTTGCGCATCTCGAGGTCGAAGAAGTCCTTCGAGGTGTACCGCTCGTAGGGAATGTCCTCGTCGCCGAGAAATTCGTAGCTCTCGGTGACCAGTTCGGCCGGAACCTCCCAGCCGTCGCGCAGGATCAGGTCGCGGGTGCTCGGGCCCGGGCAGCGGGCTTCGCCGGGCTTCAGCTTCTCCGGGTTCTGGACATTCATGGCGGTCTCCCCATTCACGTGCGCTGAATTTCAAGCATGGCAGGAGTCGCGCTGCTTGGCCAGAAGCCGATTCCGGCTATGCTGGGTGGAATCCCGGGGAGGATTTCATGAAACTCGGCGCCGTATTTCCGTTCACCGATGTGGGCGATGATCCCTACGCCATCCGCGATTTCGTCCAGGGGGTGGACGACCTGGGCTACGACCATATCGTCGTCTACGACCATGTGCTGGGCTCGAATCCCGCCAGCCGGCCCGGATTCTCCATGCCGTTTACTCACCTGTCGCCGTTCTACGATCCGCTGACCCTGTTCGCCCACATGGCGGCGATCAGCCGGCGGCTGGAATTCTTCTCGGCGGTGCTGATCCTGCCCCAGCGCCAGGCCGCGCTCGTCGCCAAGCAGGCCGCCATCTGCGACGTGCTGGCGGGCGGCCGGATCCGGCTGGGTGTCGGCAGCGGCTGGAACGAGGCGGAATATGAGGCGCTGGGCGCCGATTTCGCCAACCGCGGCGCGGTGATGGACGAGCAGATCGACCTGATGCGCGCGCTGTGGTCGGACAGCGCCATCAGCTTCAAAGGCCGGTTCCACACGGTGACCGACGCCGGCATCTGCCCGCTGCCGCCGAACCGCAGCATCCCGATCTGGATCGGCGGCACCAGCGCGCCCGCCATGCGCCGCGCCGCGCGCACCGGAGACGGCTGGATTCCCTACGCGCCCGCCCGCGAGGCGCCCGCCATGATGGACGCCTTCCGCAAGGTGATGGAAGCCGAAGGCCGCTCGCTGGACGGATTCGGCATGGAGGCGGTGGTGTTCACCCATCCCGAGGACCGGCCCGACTTCGGCGGCCGGGTCTCGACCCTCGACGACGCGTTCCACGACATCGAGGTCTGGCGCGCCGAGGGCGTCACCCACGTATCACTGCATTCCATGGCGACGGGAGCGACGGACGTTCCGGGGCACATCGCGTTTCTCGAACAGGTGATCGCTGGCCTCTAGCGTCGGGCCCGATGCGTTGAGCGCGACGGGCACGGCAGCGCCGTCATCCGGCAACAGGTCCGGCGGCGCTATCATCATTGCCCTGATCGCACCCAGCGGCAGGTCGTTGGCGATGGCGAAGGGACCGGACAGATCTCTCCACAGGCGCGCCGGATCCTCGGCCTTGGCAAGCTCGACTTCGACGCTGACCAGGGGTTCGTGGGCGCTGCCCTCGGCCACCCCGAACACGTCGTTGACGGTCAGCGCGGCGGCGATGGACGGATCCCTGGCTTCGGCGTCACCGATATGTGCGGGCGTCTCGTTGAACTGCTCCACCGTCGGCGAAACGGGCGCGACGGTGGAATGCGACGCAATCACCAGGCTGCGGGCAGGATCGAGTGGACCGGCGGTAAAGTCTTCCGCCCAGGCAGGCGCTGCGAGCAAGACCGCGATCAGTAGAACTGCAACCCGCCGATGGGTGCCGCCGCACGCTGCCCTTCCATATCCCTCGCCCACGCTTTAGCCCAAGCCATTGATCTCAGAGCGGGAGCGTACCCGCTTCACACCGGATGACAAGCGCCCGACGATCAACTTTCGGTTGAGCGGCGGCCCGCCGCTATTCCGTGTGCTGGCGGACGGGCGTGCGGGCGACGAAGCCGTCCATGTCGGCGGTCACAGTGATCTGGCAGGCGAGCCGGCTGTTGGGGCGCCGGTCGATGGCGTATTCCAGCATCATGTCCTGGCCCTCATCGACTTCCGGCAGCCGCTCCAGCCAGCTCTCGTCGGCGTAGATATGGCAGGTGCCGCAGGCGCAGGAGCCGCCGCAATCGCCCAGGATGCCGGGAATCCCGTTCTTCGACGCGCCTTCCATCAGCGACCAGCCGACAGGCACCTCCTGCTCGTGCTCGGTGCCATCATGTTCGATGTAGCGGATCAGCGGCATGGTTCCTCCCGGGAGATCGTTCGAGACCATCCGGTAGCCTGCCGAGACGCCAACCGCAACCCCTCCTGTCAGACCTGCAGCACGGTGCAGGCCGACAGCCCCGGCGCGCCGTGGACGTGGGTGAAGCCGGTTTTCGGATTGCCCGGCACCTGCCGGTCGCCGGCGTCGCCGCGGAGTTGGGCTATCACCTCGCAGACCTGCCTCAGGCCCGATGCGCCGATAGGCTCGCCATTGGCGATGCAGCCGCCGTCGGTGTTGACCGGCATGCGGCCGCCGATCTCGGTATCGCCGTCGCGCAGCAGCTTCTCCTGCTCGCCGTCCCTGCAGAAGCCGCATTCGGCCAGATACATGATCTCGGCGCCGGATTCCGTGTCCTGGACCTGGACCACATCGATGTCCTCGGGTCCCATGCCCGCCATCTCGAATGTCGCCCGGCTGGCGATGGTCGACGGGCTCGCCGCCCGCTTCAGGCCCAGATAGGGGCTGAATACCTCGAACGAGCCATAATGCCGCGTCCTCAGCGCCGCCGCGCGCAGGTAGACCGGCCGGTTGGTATAGCGCCGCGCCACCTTCTCGCTGGCCAGGATCAGCGCCGCGCCGCCCTCGGCCGGCGAGCAGAACATGTATTTGGTCAGCGGATAGGACAGCATGTCCGAGTTCATGATCGTGTCCATGTCGACCGGCTCGCGGCGCCACGCGTTGGGGTTCTTCGCGCCGTTGCGGAACGCCTTGTTGGCGACGAGGCCCAGCGCCTCCTGCGAGATGCCGTGCTCGGCGAGATACCGGTTGATCTTCATGCCGAAGAACTGGGTGGTGAGCATCAGGCCGGTCTCGCCGTACCAGGTCTCAAGACCGGAATTGCGCGGGTCCGAATTGAACGCGCCGCGCGGATGCTTGTCGAAGCCGACAGCGAGGCCGAGGTCGTACTGTCCCGCCTTGATCGCCGCATAGGCCGACAGCAGCGCGGAACCGCCGGTGGCGCAGCCGTTCGAGACGTTGACGAACTGGATGCCGGTGAGGCCGAGTTCATTGACCAGGCTGTCCGCATTGCCCGCCGCCGCCGAGCCGCCGAAGGCAAACTGCATGTCCTCCCACTCGAGCCCGCAGTCCTTCAGCGCCTGGCGCACCGCGTAAGCGCCCTGCGACCGGCCGCTGACGCCGTCGGTGCGTCCGAACGGGTGCAGGCCGATGCCGATGATGCAAACCTCGGTCATGGAATATCTCCCCGCTTAAGAGGAGAACATTCTATACCGCGATATAATCGGCTGCTAGGCCTGAAGCACGGTGCAGGCCGACACGCCCGGGCCGCCATAGACGTGGGTGTAGCCGGTCTTGGGGCTGTTCGGGACCTGGCGGGCGCCGCCGTCGCCGCGCAGTTGCAGGACGACCTCGTAGACCTGGCGCAGGCCCGACGCGCCGATCGGCTCGCCATTGGCGATGCAGCCGCCGTCGGTGTTGATTGGCATCTTGCCGCCGATCTCGGTATGGCCTTCCTTGATCAGCTTTTCCTGGTCGCCATCCTTGCAGAAGCCGTTCTCGGCCATGTGCATGATCTCGGCGCCGGACTCCGTGTCCTGGATCTGGATCACGTCGATGTCCTCGGGACCGACGCCCGCCATCTCGAACGCGGCCTTCGAGGCGAACACGGTCGGGCTCGGCGCGCGGTCCAGCGCCAGGTAGGGGCTGAATACCTCGAACGCGCCGTAATGACGGGTGCGCAGGGTGCAGGCGCGCAGCTGCACCGGCCGGTTGGTATAGCGGCGCGCGGCCTCCTCGCTGGCGAGGATCAGCGCCACGCCGCCTTCGGCCGGCGAGCAGAACATGTACTTGGTGAGCGGGTAGGACAGCATCTCGGAGTTCAGCACCGTGTCGAGGTCGACCGGCTCGCGGCGCCAGGCGTTCGGATTGAGCGCGCCGTTACGGAACGCCTTCTGCGCCACCATGCCCAGCGTCTCGTGCGAGATGCCGTAGTCCGCCATGTAACGGTTGATCTTCATGGCGAAGAACTGGGTGGTGAGGCTCAGACCGGTGTCGCCGTACCAGTGCTCCAGGCCGCGGCTGGCCGGGTCCGAATTGAACGCGCCGCGCGGATGCTTGTCGAAGCCGACGGCCACGCCCAGATCGTACTGGCCGGACTTGATCGCGGTATAGGCCGAGATCAGCGCGCTGCCGCCGGTGGCGCAGCCATTCGAGACGTTGACGAACTGCACGCCGGTGAGACCCAGTTCGTTGACCAGCGAATCGGCGTTGCCCGAGGCGGCCGACCCGCCGAACGCGAACTGCATGTCGGCCCAGTCGAGGCCCGCGTCCCGCAGCGCGTCGCGCACCGCGTGCGCCCCCTGCTGGCGGCCGGACTTGCCTTCGGTGCGGCCGAATTTGTGGATGCCGATACCGATGATGCAGACTTCGGTCATGTGCCGTCTCCCATAGAACTTATGCGCAAATTAAGCGCGAGTGCGGAAAACTCCTACCCCATTCCGCCCGCTCAGTCGAGTTGCAGCACCATGCATTTCAGGTAGGCGCTTTCCGGCAGCAGCGGATGCACCGGATGGTCCGGCCCCGCGCCCGCCGATCGCAGGATGCGGCCGGAGCGCCGCACGTCGCCCAGCCCGCGGGCCACTTCCTCGGCGAACGCCTCGGGGCTGACATTGTGGCTGCAGGAGGCGGCGAGCAGGATGCCGCCCGGCTGCACCAGCGGCGCGGCCAGCTTGACCATCTTGCGGTAGCCCTTGAGGCCCGGCTTCAGGTCCTTCTTCGATTTCACGAAGGCGGGCGGGTCGGCGATCACCACGTCGAACCTGCGGCCGCCCTGCCCCATGCTCTCCATGGCCTCGAACGCTTCGGCGCGGCGGATGTCCATGACGGCGGTGACGCCGTTCGCCTCGGCCGCCTGCTTCGCCAGCGCCAGCGCCGGCTCCGACCGGTCGATGGCGACCACTTCCTTGGCACCCGCCGCCGCGCACTGCACGCCGAACGCGCCGGCGAAGGTGTAGAGGTCGAGCACCTTGCCGCCTTTGGCGAATTTCGCCACGAAAGCCCGGTTGTCGCGGTGGTCGTAGAACCAACCGGTCTTCTGGCCGCCGGCCAGGTCGGCGAAGAAGGCGACGCCGTTCTCCTCCAGCCGCACCGGCCCGTCGACCTTGCCATGGACCACGCGCACATCCTGCAACAGGCCCTCGGTCTGGCGCGCCGGCGTGTCGAGCCGCAGCACGATGGCGTCGGGCTTCACCGTTTCCTTCAGCGCGGCGACGACGGGCTCGATCAGCGCGTCCATCCCCGCCGTGTTCGCCTGCACCACCACCACGCCGCCGAAGCGGTCGACGATCAGGCCGGGCAGCCCGTCGGCCTCGGCATGGATCAGCCGGTAGAACGGTTTGTCGAACAGCTTGTCGCGCAGCGCCAGCGCCGCGGCAAACCGGGCGCGGAAGAATGCCGCGTCGACCGGCTGCTCCGGATCGCGGGTCAGGATGCGCCCGGCGATCAGCGTGTGCGGATTGAAATAGCCGGTGCCGAGCGCACGGCCCTCGGCCGACTGGAACCGAACGATCGATCCTGCCGGCAGCGAGCGGATCGCCACGTCCATGCCGATCTCGTTGGAGTAGATCCACGGATGGCCGAACAGCGCCCGCATGTGCATGCGCGGATTGAGACGGATGGCGGGTGCGGTCATGTCAGGTCTCGCAGAAATCTTGGGCTAAGACACCTAGCGGCATTTGCCCGCCCAGCCAACCACAACCGCCAGCATTCCCTTCGCCGGGAATGGCGGCTTGCGCTGGAGCCGTTGGGCACTTCCCCGAACCTGAGCGCCTATTTCGCGCGGCTGCTGGCGCGGCCGTCGGTCGACCGCGTCCTCAGGGAAGCGCAGCCGTTCTTCCGGTACTTCCCGTACTACAAGGCCATGGTGGACAGGTTCCGGCACTGGGGACTTTGAAGCCCCTTAGTTGACCGGCGACAGCCGCGTGCTCTTCACGCTGGCGAGGATGCGGCCCAGCGTGGCGCGGACTTCCGGGCGCAGCTTCTCGTCGTCGGTGGCGAGGCGGATATCGCCGCTCCACTGGTCCTGGTCCAGCACGCCCTGCTTGACCAGGGTGCGCACGAGGATGGTGTGGGCGAGCAGCAGGGCCTCGAACTCGTCATAGAAGTCGTCCATTTCCCGCTCGGTCCACATGGCGTCTCTCCTTGGTTGCTGGACCGCACAGCCTAGCGGCGGCGCGTTACGTTTAAACGTGCATGGATAGGGGACGTTCCACCGGAAACATAGCCTATTCGGGCCGGTGGCAGACCGCCTCGATGCGGTGGCCGTCAGGATCGAGCAGGAACGCTGCGTAGTAATCGGCATGGTATTGCGGGCGCAGTCCCGGCGGCCCGTTATCCGAGCCGCCCGCCGCCAGCCCGGCCGCATGGAAGGCGTCGACCATGGCCCGGCTGCGGGCGGCGAAGGCGATGTGCTGTCCTTCCGGCGTGACCGCCTTCTCCGGCGATGCCTCGGCCGGCCCGCCGATCCAGAACGGCGGCTCGCCGTCCGGGTCGTCGCCGAAGCCGAACGCCGAATAGCCGTCGAACACTTGCGCCTGCAGCGATAGATAGCCCAGCGCGCCGAGCACCGCCTCGTAGAACGGCTTCGACTTCCTGAGGTCGCTGACGGGGAGAGAGAAGTGGTCGATCATCGCATGCCATCCCTGAGGTCCAACCCAGCAACAAGTAGCGCCGGGGGTATCGGATGACCAGCGTTTGACCGGTCGCAAAACCGGCGATTCCGTTTCACTATGCCGGCGGACGGCGGCGGGGACCGCCACAAAAACCAGGGGACGCAGATGGAATTCGTACGGATGGGAACGACGGGCACCCAGGTCTCGCGCCTGTGCCTTGGCGCCATGAGCTTCGGCAGCATGGCGGATTGGATGATCCCGGAGGAGGCCAGCTTCGCCATCGTCAGGCGGGCGATCGAGGGCGGCATCAACTTCTTCGACACCGCCGACGTCTATTCGCGCGGCGAGAGCGAGACGATCCTTGGCAAGGCGCTGAAGGAATATGCCCGCAAGCGCGAGGAAATCGTCGTCGCGACCAAGGTCTACATCCCCATGGGCAAGGGCCCGAACCGGGGCGGCCTGTCGCGCAAGCATATCCGGCACTCCATCGACGACAGCCTGAAGCGGCTGGGGATGGACTATGTCGACCTCTACCAGATCCACCGGTTCGACTATCACACCCCCATCGAGGAGACCATCGAGGCGCTGGACGAGGTGGTGAAGGCCGGCAAGGCGCTCTATGTGGGCGCCAGCTCCATGCTCGGCTACCAGTTCGCCAAGTACCTCAACAAGGCCGACAGCCTGGGCAAGGCGCGCTTCGTCACCATGCAGAACCAGTACAGCCTGCTCTACCGCGAGGAAGAGCGCGAGATGAACCCGCTCTGCGCCGAGGAAGGCGTCGGCCTGATCCCATGGAGCCCACTGGCCGGCGGCATCCTCGCCGGCAGCCGCGAGGCCGGCACCACCCGCGCCAAGTCCAACATGGGCGGCGGCGGACGCTACACCCGGCCCGCCGACACTGCAGTGCTCGAAGCGGTCAAGCAGGTCGCGGCGGCGCGCGGCGAAACCCCGGCGCAGGTGGCGATCGCCTGGCTGCTGTCCAAGCCGGGCGTGACGGCACCGATCATTGGCGCGACCAAGCTCGGCCAGCTGGAAGATCCGCTCAAGGCGGTGGGCACCAAGCTGTCTGCCGAGGAAATCGTGATCCTGGAGGCGCCCTATGTGACGCAGCCGGTGACCCATATCCCCGGCCCGAACGATCTGGCACCGGGCGCGCCGCGTCCGGACTGATCAGGCGCGCGGCGCGATCACGGCGTAGAGTGGGTCGGACCGGCCCGGAAACGGCGAGATATCCAGAAACTCGGCCGGCCCGAAGCCTTCCGACAGCCTGAAATAGAGGTTCACCAGCCCGCCATGCTGGTTGTCGTCGAGCGCCCGCCAGATCGCCACGGCCTTGGTCGGGAACATGCGGTTGGAGAACGACAGGATGAACGGCGCGCCGGGCTTCAGGATGCGCGCCACCTCGCGGAAAATCTCCACCGGCCTAGTCATGTACTGCACCGATACGGCGACGGTGCAGCCGTCGAATGTGGCGTCGGCGAAGGGCAGCGCCGGGTTCTTGTTGAGGTCCTGGACGAAGGCGCCGGTGAGCTGCTTGTTGGCGCTCAGCTCGGTCACGTTCATGCCGTGGCCGATGACCCGGTCATAGGCCACATCCTTCGGCAGGTGCGACACGCAGGACGACATCAGGTCGAGGATGCGACCGCCCGCCGGCAGCCGTTCCCTGTAGAACAACGCCAGCGCGGCGCAGGCCGGCTCGTCGATGTGGGTGACGATGCGCGGCGGCTGGTAGAACCAGGTGTCCGGCGTTTCGTCGACGCGGGCGAAGTGATGCGGCTGCAGTGGATTGTCCATGCGCAAAGAGTTTAACCGCGCCATGGACCTTCATCCAGTGCGCCGGCGTTAGTGCGGTAGCATGATCCGTCATGCAGCAGGGCGTTGGGGACTCACGGGCTTGAAAAACTCATTCGGACGGTTGGCGATTCTGGCGATGGCGCTCGTGGTGACCGCGTGCGCGTCGCGCCCCAAGGACACGGGCGACGACCTGGCCCTCGCATTGGCGGCCAAAGTCGCGGTCAACCGCGGTGACGGCACGCCGCTGCCCGTCGCTCGCGATCTGGCGCCCGAGGCGCTGCCCGGGCGAAACCAGCAGGTACTGCTGTTGTCAGGCGGCGGCTCGCACGGCGCATTCGGCGCGGGCGTGCTGGTAGGGTGGACGGAGTCGGGCCAGCGGCCGGCATTCGACATCGTCACCGGCGTATCGACCGGCGCGTTGATGGCCACGTTCGCCTTCCTCGGACCCGAGTTCGACGGCGTGCTGCGCCACCTCTACACCAACGTGGAGAACGGCGAGATCTACAAGAAGCGCGGGCTGAGCGGCCTGCTGAAAGGATCGGCGTTCGACCAGAAGCCGCTGGCGCGGCAGCTCGAGCAGGAAATTACCGACACGGTGCTCGCCCGGGTCGCCGGGGAATGCGCGAAAGGCCGCCGGCTGTTCATCGCCACCACCAACCTGGACAAGGGCCTGCAGGTGGTGTGGGACATGTGCGGCATCGCCGAAAGCCCCTCACCCGGCAGGGCGGTGCTCTACCGCAAGATCCTGCTGGCCTCGGCCGCGATCCCCGGCCTCTTCAAGCCAGTCTACATCCAGAGCAACAGCCGGATGCCCTCGCTGCATGTGGACGGCACCATCCATTCGTCGATCCTGTTCCACTCGTTCATGCTGGCCAAGGGCGGCAGCCAGGACGTCTGGACCATCATCAACGGCAAGATCGACTATGCCCGCCGAGACGGCTTCGCCGACGCCAACGTCACCAGCACGGTGCCCCGCGCGATTCTGGAGATGATGAAGGCGAACACCAATGCCAGCGTCTACCGCACCTATGTGCGCGCGCGCCAGGCCAAGGCCCGCTTCCACCTGGCGTTCGTTCCCGACGACATGGCCGATACCAGCCCGATCGAGTTCAAGTCGGACGAAATGGGGCCGTTGTTCGAGGCTGGCCAGGAAATCGGCCGCACCGGCCATTGGGCCGATGAGCCGCCGCGGCTGGAGACGCTCGACCGGCTGCCCTGATTGTCAGGACAGCGGGAAACCGACGATATCCTGCAGTTCCTGGAGCGCCACGTCCGGGTCGATGACCTTGATGGTCCGCATGCCGAGCGCCCTGGCGGGCTTCAGGTTAATGCCGAGATCGTCCAGGTAGACGGCCTCGTTCGGCTCGATCTCCAGTGCCTCGCAGGCCATCCGGTAGATTTCCGGGCTGGGCTTGCGGACGCCGACCTTGGAGCTTTCGATCACCACCTTGAACAGGCCCATGACCTGCTGGACGGCGGCGGCTTTTTCTTCGGTGCGGGCCATGCCGGCGCCGGCGCCGTGGCGGACATTGTTGGTGATGCAGCCGGTGACCAGCCGTTCGCTGATCCGGCGCAGCGCCTCGACCATCTTCGGCCGCAGGTCGCCCGACAGCAGCGCCACCACGTCCTTGCCCGGCAGGTGATAGCCGCGCTGGTGCGCCTCGAGGTCGAACAGCCGGTCGAACTCGTCGAGGCTGACCTCGTTGCGCTCGAACAGCGCCCAGGCGTTTGTGTCCGGATTGGTCGCGTTGATGGTGCGGATCAGGTCCAGCGGCAGGCCGCGCTCGGCTTCATAGCGGTTGAACGCCTCGAATGGGCTCGTGGTCAGCACCCCGCCGAAATCCCAGATGACCGCCTTGACCATTAACCGCCTCCGTTTGGTTGCCGGGGGCGTATACCGACCAGCGGAGGGAGCGTCTACTGGAAAGCGGCACGCCCGCCGAATGTGGTTGACCGCTTTCGCCTGCCCGCTAGGCTAGCCCGCAACCAAGAAGCAGGGGGAGGCAAGGGGCGTTGAGCACTCAAGCGCATAAGCAGGTGTCGGGACAGCAGTTCAGCGACCGCTACATGTGGTATGTGGTCATCGTCCTGATGATCGCATCGACCTTGTCGTTCATCGACCGGCAGATCCTCAACCTGATGATCGGGCCGGTGAAGCGCGACCTTGGCGGTCTTTCCGACACGCAGGTTTCGCTGATCATGGGCCTCGCCTTCGCCGGCTTCTACAACGTCGTCTCCTATCCGGCCGGACGCTGGGCCGATTCCGGCAACCGCCGCGGCATCATGGCCGCCGGCGTCGCCGTGTGGAGCGTCATGACGGCGCTGTGCGGCCTCGCCCACACCTATGTGATGCTGTTTCTGGCCCGCATGGGTGTCGGCGTCGGCGAGGCCGCGCTCGCGCCCGCCGCCAATTCGCTGCTATCCGACTATTTCCCGCGCGACAAGCTGCCGCTGGCCATCTGCTTCGTCTCGGCAGCGCCGTTCCTGGGCCAGGGCCTTGCCAACATCATCGGCGGCCCGCTGATCCAGCATCTCGAATCCGTGCCGAGCACCATCGTGCCGGTTATCGGCGAGGTCTATTCCTGGCAGTTCGTGTTCCTCGCCGTGGGCCTGCCCGGCCTGCTGGTGGCGCTGCTGATGCTGACGGTGCGCGAGCCCAAGCGGACCGGCCGCATGTCGGACGAAGGCAAGGCAAGCTTCAGCGAGGTATGGGCGTTCGTGAAGAGCCGCTGGCAGTTCTTCACCCTGATCTTCATCGGCTATCTGGGCCTGTCGACCCAAGGCTTCGCGCTGTTCTCGTGGATCGCCGAGTACTTCGTGCGCAATCACCAGTGGAGCAAGGGCGAATTCGGCCTGACCTACGGCTTCATCTCCATGACCGTGGGCTTCTCCGGCAGCTTGTTCGGCGGCTGGCTTTCCATGCGGCTGATCAAACGCAAACGGCTGGACGGGACGCTGCGGATCGTGTTCTTCGCCGCCCTGTGCCAGCTGCCGCTGGCTGTCACCATGACCCTGCTGCCCAACGCCTGGGCGTCCATGGCGATGATGGTGCCGCTGACCTTCCTGATGGCCATGCCGCCCGGGCTGATCATCACCGCGCTGCAGAGCATCGCTCCCAACGAGCTGCGCGGCCAGTCGGTGGCGTTCTACATGATCGTGGTGAACTTCCTGTCCTACACCTTCGCCCCGACCTTGCCGGCGCTGCTGAACGACTTCGTGTTCCAGGACGAGATGGCGCTGGGCAAGTCGATCTCGGTGCTGGCGGCGATCAACTACACCATCGGTGCGGTTTGCATCGGCTTCGGCCTGCGCTACTTCCGCCGGGCGCTAAAGGCCGCCGAGGCCTGGCACTAGGCCACGGGCACAACCTATAAGGGCCGCCCCGGCGCCGGAGCGGCCCTTTTTCATGGCTCGCTTGCTAGGTCTAGCGGATACGGACCTTGTCGCCGTGCTGCTCCCAGACCGCATGCAGTTCCTTCTTGATCCAGTCGAGCTGGATCTGGATGCGCCTCTCGCGGTCCTGGATGATGGTCGAGCTCCTCATGCCCTCGGCCAGGAACTCCAGCGTGTCACGCCAGCGCTCGAATACATCGCGCAAGGCGAGCGCATAATCAGGGTAGGCCCGACGGCCGGCCTCGAGTCGGGCACGTTCGTGCTGGGCGGCGGCCGGCTCGACGATGGCGCAGAGTTCATCGTCCGTGCGGGCGGCGGCAAGCAGTTCGCGCCACGCCGTCGACAAGCGGCTGTTGACCAGCTCCCACATGTTGTCGACGGCCTGGTCGATGTAATCCTTGTCGACGGGCGTCCGGTGCGCAGCCTCGTAATAGTGTTCCATCCACTGCTCGCGCAGGTAGTCGATCGACGACTCGAGGACATGCTGGGTCGTCGGAAAATAATGCTGCACCGCACCGCGCGTCACGCCCGCCTTCCTGGCGATCTCGGTCGTGGTCGTGCGGAAATAGCCGATCTCGACGAAACACGAGATCGTGGCCTCGATGATTTCCTGTCTGGTGGCGAGGCTTCGCACCCGTCTGCGGCGCGCGCTGGCCAGAGCAACTGAAGTCGCCATTTGCCTTTAATCTACTCCCTGCCGGCCGTCGGCCCTTAAAGTCAGACGCGACTTTGTATTAACTGGATTGGGGTCTAATTTATCGTGCAACGAACGCGCCCGGCAACCGCCAATGTGTCACAATTGCAACGGGCCTTGTAAATTGAAGGCCACCATGTGTTCGGTCGTGGGCCTTGCGGGGAAGGCGAGGCTACAGCCGTCGCCAGCACGCGCTACTTGCGAACGACTCGTGCGGCAGCCGATTGAGGGGAGAGCGAAACGATGAGCGAAGCACTTGAGAAATTGAGCCTGTTCGATCCGGCGGTGCAGGAGGACTGGTATTCGGCCTACGAGATTCTCCATGCGGAGGCGCCGGTCTACTGGTGCGAGGAAGGCGGCTTTTTTGTCGTCACCAAATACGCCGACATCCAGGCGATCTCGCGCGAGCCCAACCTGTTCTCGACCTACGCCACGCGCCTGAGTTCGGACCCGCTGATCAAGTTCCCCGAAGCAGTGGAGATCTACGAGACGCGGGGCTGGCCGCGGTTCCAGCCGATGGTCACCGACCCGCCGATCCACAAGCAGTACCGGCGCAATTTCGACCACTATTTCAGCCCGAGCGGCGTGAAGGTGATGGAGCCGTTCATCCGCCGGTTTATCAACGAACTGATCGACGGCTGGATCGGCAAGGGCGAATGCGAGTTCGTCAGCGAGTTCGCCATGCCGCTGCCGATGACGGTCATCGCCAGGATGCTCGGCTTCCCCATGGAGGACCTGCCGAGGCTGAAGCACTGGTCGGAAGTCTGGGTGCGGCCGTTCGCGCGCGGCCTGACCCTGGAGCAGGAGAAATACGTCGCCGAGATGGGCGTCGAGTTCCAGCACTACATCCACGCCCAGGCCGAGGACCGCCGCCGCAACCCGCGCGACGACGTGATCACCGCCCTCGTCAACGGCACGGTCGGCGAGGGCGCAGACAAGCGCCCACTGACCGACAATGAAATCATCGGCATCACCGATAACCTGCTGATCGGCGGCAACGAGACGACGACCTTCGCGCTCACCTCGGGAATCTGGCTGCTGTTCCGCTTCCCGGATATCTACGAGGAACTGAAGGCGGACCGGTCCAAGGTGCGCAACTTCGTCGAGGAAGTGCTGCGCATGGAAAGCCCGACCATGGGCCTCATGCGCTGCGCCACCGAGGATACCGAGATCAGGGGCGTGAAGATTCCCAAGGGCTCGGTGCTGAACCTGCGTTTCGCCGCCGGCAATCGCGACGAGGAGCAGTTTCCCGACGCCGCCTGCCCGCACCTCAACCGCAAGAACGCGGCCGCGCACCTGGCGTTCGGCCAGGCCGAACATCACTGCCCGGGCGCGGCGCTGTCGCGGCTGGAGCAGCTCTGCACCTTCGAGATCCTGCTCGACCGGCTCGACAACATCCGACCGGCACCGGGGAAGAACGACTACAGCCACCTGCCCGGCTTCACCCTGCGCGGTCTCAAGGAACTGCATATCCAGTTCGACAAGGTGTGATAGTACAAGCCATTAGGTCCGTTGCCCGAACCCATCGACGATGCAGTATGACTCCGTTCAAGCCGGAATAAGGCTTCCATCGCCCTGGAAGGTCAGGCCCGGCTATCTGTACGGTATCCGGCAGGCAACCGTGACAGGCAAGCTTCGCATTAGGATCGCGCCGGATTACGCCTTTGGGACGCTGGACTCGGTGATGACCGCGTCCCTCGAAGACATACCCTACAACCCGCCGGCCGCGTCTTCCGCGGTCACCGGAGTGGCCGCGCGCGCTCCGGTGGATCACCGCGCTGCAGGTGAAGCACAATATCCCGGTGTCCGACCTTTACAGGCTGGGCATGCCCAGCCCGGTCGAAGACGGCTGGAGCGACATCGTCATCGCGGCGCCGTGCCACTCCCGCGAGGCGACCCAGGCCTGTCTGACGCGGGTAATCGCGGCGATCAACGCCGTCCTCTCGGCACCGGCCGATTCCAGCCTTGTCCGAGACACGCTTGACCTGCAGGGCCTTGAAACCGCCTTCAAGCCCTATTCGGTGGGCGGCACCAACATGTTCCATTTCCTGCAGGCGGCCCTGGAGCTGGACATTCCGTTCAACAGGCTGGTGTCAAACATCTTCAGTTTCGGCACCGGCACCCGGACGCGCTGGCTACTGAGCACGATCACCGATCAGACACCGCAACTGGGGGTCAGGATCGCGCACGACAAGATGATGACGGCGGAAGTTTTGCGGCGTTCCGGCTTGCCCGCACCGGTACACATGCTGGTCGGCGACGGCGACGGGGCCGTCCGGGCGGCCGAGCGGCTGGGGTATCCGGTGGTTGTCAAGCCGAACGACCAGGAACAGGGGCGCGGCGTGTCGGCCAACCTTGGCAACGCGGACGCGGTGCGCGTGGCCTTCGACGACGCCGCGCAGGTTTCCAGCATCCTGCTCGTCGAAAAGCACTTCCATGGCAGGGATTACCGCCTGACCGTGGCGCACGGCGAGGTCATCAAGATCGAGAACCGGGTCGCCGGCGGTGTCGAGGGGGACGGCGTTTCGACCGTCGAGGACCTGGTGCGCCGGGAGCAGGACACGCCGCGGTTCCGCAAGATCCTCCGCGACAGCGGCAAGGTGCCGCTGAGCCTCGACGCCGAGGCCCTCGGAATGCTGGAAGAGGCCGGCATGACGGCCAGAACCGTCCCACCCGCCGGCGAGTACGTCGTGTTGCGGCGCAAGAACAACGTCTCGACAGGCGGACTGCAGATCAGGATCGCCCTCGGCGACGCGCATCCGGACAATCTCTCGCTCGCCGTCAGGACCGCCGCGCTGCTTCGCCTGGATTTCGCCGGTATCGACTTGCTCATCCCGGATATCGCCGCCTCATGACTGGAATCAGGCGCACTGATCTGCGAGGTGAACGCCCAGCCCCAGATCGGCGTGCGCACCACCCCCGAAATCTACCGCGAGGTGCTTTCCGGGCTGATGGCCGGCGGCAGCCGCATTCCCGCCCATCTGATCGTCACCCTGTCAGGCGCGGCGATCGATCAGGCCGCCGCGGCCCAATGCGCCAGCGAGCTGAACTGCAACGGGCTTTCCACGAGCTCGGGCGTGTGGATCGACGGCCAGCGCCTCGCCGCGCGTCCCGAAGGCGCCTACCATGCGGCGACGATCCTGCTCGCCGAGACGACCGCCCGTTCGGCGCTTTGCATCGTCTCGACACAGGATGTGTTCGACAAGGGCCTGCCCGCGGACCGCTTCGATTCCATTCGCGTCTTCGGCCGTGACCACGCCACGGACAGTCACAAGCGCGAGTTTGAATGGCTTGTTCCCATGGCAAAGCCCCATGCGGAACAGTTCTTGACCTGATGAAAGCGGCCCCCACCCACCTTTTCGATCCACGACGCCCCTACCGCACAGCAAAGGTCACGCATGCTTGATATCGGACTGTGCATGACCGTCAAGAACGAGGCGGCCAACATTGTCGATTGTCTGGCGGGCATCGTCGACCTGTTCGCGCAGGTGGTGATCATCGACACCGGCTCCACAGACGGCACACGGGAGTTGTTGCGCGAACGCCTTGGCATCGAACCGCTGTTCATGCCGCTCGATCCCGACGAGTGCTGCGCGCTGTCGAGCCGACGCAATATGGGATTCGACCAGCTTTCGACGCCGTGGTTGCTGACGCTCGATGCAGATGAGCGCCTTGACCGCGCGGAACTGGAAGCCGTGATATCGTTCGACGAAAGGGATTTGCCGGCGGGCGTCATGTTCGGCTGGGACACGTCGTACGGTCCGGACCGGATCGTGGAAGACTACAAGCTCATCCTTTTCCGCCGTCACCACCGCCATCGCGGACTCGTCCACGACACCGCGCAGCCGAGCCTGCGGGAAACCGGAGAGTCGGCCTGCTGGTCCCCGCTCATGCGCATCCGGCATTATCCGAACCTGCCCGACATCGCGCGCAAGGACGACTGGTACGCCTGGCGCCTGGACTGCGCGCTCCGCCGCGAACCGGACTGGCTGCGCTACCACTGGTTCAGCGGCTACATGGCCTACCGGCTTGGGCACGAGGCGGAAGCCGAGGCGCTGACGCGGACGATGCACGAGAGCCGTCCGCCGCTGTTTCCTGCCGAATCCCTCAATGCGTCGATGGTCCTGGCGGCCATCCACGCCGCGCGCGGCGAACGGGCGGCGACGGAGGCGGTGCTCGCCGAAGCGCTGCAGTACCACCGTCAGGTCGCCGATGATTTCGAGATCAAGGTCAACTTTCGCCTGGGGCCCTGGCTCGAAGACGCCGCCGAAAAAGCCGCCCGTGGTAATCTCGACACGATAACGCCCTACCCGTTTCCCTACTGACGCCGGAGACCGTGCATGCCAGCCCCCGTAATCGCGATTGGCCTCGACGCCCTGGCGCCCGGCCTGCTTGAAGCATGGACGGCCGAGGGCAAGCTGCCGACTCTGGCGACGCTGATGCGGCAGAGCCTCTACGCCCGGCAACGGAACTTCAGCCTGTACCGCACCGAAAACAGCTGGCTCACCCTGTTACATGGCTGCTCGGCCGAGACGAGCCATGAATGGGGTCACCAGGATTACGAGGAGGGTAGCTACGAGTTCACGGAACGGGCGGCCTACGAATTCAAGCATTATCAGCCGTTCTACGCGCTGGGCGACCGGAAGCGCGTCGCGGTGTTCGACGTGCCGCTGACCGGTCTGGTCGAGGGCGTCAACGGGGTCCAGGTGCTGGGATGGGGCACCGAAGTCAACCAGATCCTGCGCGAGTCGTCGCCACCGGACCTGATGACACGGATGATCGAACGCCACGGGCGGCATCCGCTCTACGACACGATCACCAATGCCGATGACGGCTCCGAGACCCTGTCCTACCGCATCCCCTGCCTCTACGACATGGATATCCTGCGGTCGATCCGCGACAAGTTGATCGCGGCGGTCCATCAGCGCACGGCGATGATCCGCGACCTGATGCGGCAGGAGCGCTGGGATTTCCTGATGGCGATCTACGCGGAAATCCATACCGCCGGCCACATGTTCTGGCACCTCAGCCAGCCCCACCCGCTTCATGAGACGATGCGGCCGCAGGCCGGCAGCGACTTCCTGCTCGACATCCTGCAGGCCATCGATGCCGACCTGGCGGTGCTGATCGACGAGATGCCCGACGATACGCAGCTGTTCCTGTTCTCGCCCCATGGCATGCAGGCGAACTCCATCGACCTCTATTCCATGTTCTTTCTGCCCGAGTTGCTCTACCGCTGGAGCACCGGAGAGGCGGCGTTCATCGGCCAGGCCGCGGGCGGCGACGTCCCGTCGCACCGGGTAGACTTCCGGCGGCACTGGAGCCAGGAGGTCTGGGATCTGAGGTCGGCGCATGGCGACACGATCCTGGAATCTCCGGCCGAGCAGGAGGCGCGCCATGATCCGCTGGACTGGGATCCAGGCAACTGGTTCCGGCATGCCTGGCCGATGATGCGCGCCTTCACCATGCCCGGCTATTCCGAGGGCCTGATCCGCGTCAACGTCGCCGGACGCGACGGGCCCGACGGCGTCGATCCCGCCGACTTCGACGCCATCTGCCGCGAGATCGAGCAACTCGTTTCCGAGATCGTCGATCCGCGAACCGGCCAGCCCGTCGCCCAGCAGGTGGTGAGGGTGCGGAATACGCCTTGGGAAGACACCGTGGACAGGTCGCCCGCCGACCTGATGGTGCTGTGGCGCGACGACCTGACCGCCGATTCCGTCGAGCATCCGCGCCTCGGCCAGATCGGCCCGATTCCGTATTTCCGCAGCGGCGGCCACGCCACCGAAGGCTTCGTGATCGCGCGCGGCCCGGGTTTCAAGCCCGGCCTGCGCGTGGACGGCATCAGCACGCCGGACGTCACCGCTACAATCCTCGACCGCCTCGGTGTCGGCATTCCGGACCACATCGACGGCAGGCCGATCGCGTAGGTTGACACGCTTCCGTACCTCCCCTTAACTCGGCGCCAGCCGGACGGGAGAATGAAATCAAGCAGGTCCTGAAATCGATCGCCACAGTCACCTTCGTGGCGACGCTGCCGCACGGCGCGTCCGCCGCCGAGGCCCCGGGCCATGCCGCAGGACGCGACAGCTCCCGGCAGGCCGCCGAGCAGGTCGTCGTCACCGCCACCCGCGAGGCGACGGAACGCTCGAAAGTGCCGGAGAACACCGGCGTGATCGACGAGAAGGCGCTGGCCGAGGCCCATGTGGTGCATCCGTCGGAGATCATGGGACGCATCCCCGGTGTCTATCAGGCCTGGCTGAGCGGTAACCACCACGTCACGGCGATCCGCCAGCCGATCAACTTCAATCCGCTCTATCTCTACCTGGAAAACGGCATTCCCAAGCAGGCGCCGGGCTTCTTCGAAACCAACGCCATGTTCGACATGAACGTGTCGCAGATCTCGCGCATGGAGATCACCAAGGGACCCGGCACCGCGCTCTACGGCTCGGACGCCGTCGCCGGCGTCATCAGCCTGTTCACGCTGCCGCCGCCGGAGGACTTTTCCGGCAGCATCCAGCTCGAAGGCAGCACGCGCGGCTACAAGCAGGCGCTGATCTCGGTGGGCGGTACCAGCGGCGCCCACGGCCTGCGCGCCGACATCAACCTCGCGCAGGACAGCGGCTGGCGCGACGACACCGAAGCCGACCACCAGATGGGCACGCTCACCTGGAACGTCGACAATGGCGGCAAGCTGACGGTGCGCAACACCCTGATCCTGACCCGGGTCAGCCAGGATTCACCAGGCTCGAACCTGAACCGGACGGAGTACAAGAACACCCCCAGGATCAATCTGTCGCCCATCGACTTCCGGCTGGTCGAAGGGGTGCGGTTCTACAGCCAGATCGACTACGACCTCGGCGACAGTCTGCTCAGCCTCAATCCCTATGTGCGCTGGGGCCGGACCAAGCTGATGCCGTTCTTCCAGCTGGCGTTCGACCCGGCCTACTTTGATCAGAACGCAACGTCGGTCGGCACCCAGCTCAAGTTCCGCCACGATTTCTCCGACAGCCTGCGGCTGATCGCCGGAAGCGACGTGGACTACACCACCGGCAGCCGGGTCGATACCCAGATCCGTCCGGTACGCAACGGCCGGTTCTTTGTCTCCTACACCGAGCTGGGGACCATCTACGATTTCGAGGCCAAGGCGCTGACCCTGTCGCCCTACATCCATGGCGAATGGCAGATCACCGGTCGGCTGCGCGCCACCGCCGGCGTGCGCTACGACTACACGCACTATGACTACACCAACAACCTGTCGACCGTGGTTAACCCCCGCGCTCCCCACAACCGGCCGCCCAGCCAGAGCTTCCACTACAATAATTTCACCCCGAAAGCGGGCCTGACCTACGACATCACCGACGAACTGAATGCCTTCTTCTCGTACCGCCAGGCGTTCCGCGTGCCGACCACGACCCAACTGTTCCGGCCGGGCACCTCGTCGCGCTCGACCGACCTGAAGCCGGTGAAGGCGGAGAGCTTCGAACTGGGCCTGCGCGGCGGCTGGGAGAGGGTCAGTTTCGACCTGTCGGTCTACACCATGCAGACCAAGGACGACATCCTGGTGTTCACCAACAACACCACCGGCGTCCGCGACATCCAGAACGCGGGCGACACCAGGCACAAGGGCGTCGAGCTGGGCGTCAGCGTCGACATCACCGACACGCTGAGCGCCTCGGTATCCTATGCCCGCACCGACAACCATTTCATCGAGTGGTTCCCGGTGGCGACCGCCGACCTGTCCGGTAACAAGATCAACCGGTCGCCCAGGGACGTGGGCAACGCCCGCGTGGTCTGGCGCCCGTCGTTCCTCAACGGCGGCCGCTTCGAGGTGCAGTGGGAGCACGCCGGCAGGTACTTCATGGACGACGACAATACCCAGGTTTACGAAGGCCACGACCTGATGCACATCGCCGCCAACATGTTCGTGGTGAAGAATGTCGAGTTGTTCGTGCGCCTGCACAACGTCACCAATGCGCGCTATGCCACCAATAGCCGCTACACCGCCTTCGGCGGCCAGGAATTGAAGCCCGGTCTGCCGCGGACGCTGTTCGGCGGCCTGGGATTCAGCTTCTAGGGGGACAAAACGCCCCTTCCCCTCTTCGATCACACGCGGTATTTCTGAACCCTGTTCCAAATTTGGGGAGGACAAGATGGGACGTTGCGACGGGAAGGTCATCTACATCACCGGCGGCTCTTCGGGCATCGGCAAGGAGTCCGCGGCGTGGCTGGTGCGCGAGGGCGCACGGGTCGCGCTGGCCGACATCAACGAGACCGCGGGCCAGGAAGTCGCGGCGCCATTTGGCGACAAGGCCATCTTCCTCAAGCATGACGTCACGAAGGAAGCCGACTGGGCCGCCAACCTGGAAGTCGCCCGCAGCCATTTCGGCCGGCTCGACATCGTGGTGAACTGCGCCGGCGTGGTCCTCACCGGCAATCCCGTCGACATGCCGCTGGAAGACTGGAAACGGGTGTTCAGCATCAATGTCGACGGCAGCTTCCTCGCCGGCAAGTACAGCATCCCGCTGCTCGCGGCGCATGGCGGCGGCCAGCTCATCCAGTTCTGCTCCATCGCATCCTATTCCGCGTCGCCCGGCCTCGTCGGCTACTGCGGGTCGAAGGCGGCGGTGCGCTCGCTGATGCGGTCGCAGGCCAAGTACTGCAAGGAGGCGGGCAATGGCGTGCGCGTCAACGGTATCTTCCCGGGACCTATCCTGACGCCGATGACCAACAACGTGCTCGACGGCGCCATGGGCCAGGGCGCCCACACCCAGTTCAAGCCGGGTCAGGTCAGCCCGTTCGGCGTGCTGGGCGCCGCCGAGGACATCGCCGCCGGGGTACTGTTCCTCGCCTCGGACGACTCCCGCTACGCCAACGGCACCGAACTGGTGCTGGACGGCGGCACGACGCTGTAGCCCGATAAAATCATCCCTTCTGGATCGTCATCCCGGCAAAAGTCGCGACCCATATGGCTGGACGGCTTCGCCCTCGTGTCGAATGGGCTATTCTCCTCATCGACACTGGGTCGCGGCTTTCGCCGGGATGACAAGACTTAATGAGGGGAAACTAATGGATTCCAAGCTGTTCGACGGCCTGTCGGCCGGGCTGGCGCCCCTGTGCGACGTCACCATCGACCTGGCGCCCAACACGGTCGGCCTGACCACGAAGGGGCCGTTCGCCACCCGTTCGGTGTTCCACATCGGCGGCGGCAGGTTCGAAGGACCACGCCTCAACGGTACGGTGCATTCGGGAAGCGACTACCCCATGACCGCGCACAACGACACCACGACCGTGGCGCTCGACGTGCGATCGGTGTGGCAGGCCGACAATGGCGACCTTATCTACGTGTATTACTTCGGCCGGCTGGTGACTCCGCCGCACCTGAAGCAGGCGCTGTTCGACCCGACGCGGAACCACCTGGTGGACCCGAAGGAGTATTACTGGCGGGTTGCGCCGGTGTTCGAAACCGCGTCGGCCGAACATGGCTGGCTGAACAATCTGGTCGCGGTCGGGGCCGGGCGGTATACGGAGACCGGACTGGCCTACAGACTCTACGCCGTAACCTGAAGTCGAGGACGATGACGCAGCCGACGAACAGACTCCTTCCGGTCTTCGCTATCCTCGCCGAGGCGCTACGCCTCCACTGGCGGCATGTGCTGATGCTGTTCGCGATCACCGCGGTCTACGCACCGCCGCTGATCTTCGGGCTCACGCCGGCCATGCTGGAACTGGCGAAAATCCCGCCCGACCGCGTCGAAGAGATCGACGCCGCGATGCGCGGCACGTTCCTCGCGAGCGTGGTGGCGGTGATCATCCTAAGCGCCGCGATCTTCGTCTTCTGGGTTCGATTGACGCTGATCGGGCCGCGCGCGGCCCTGACCGGCGACGCGGTGCGATGGCCAGTGCGGATCCTCTGGACAATGTTGCTGTTCTCCATCGCGGGCCTGGGTGGCGTTTTCGCGCTGCTCCCACTGGGGGCGTTCACCCAGATCGTCGCGACACTGGCGATCTCGTTCCTGTTCTCGCTGCTGTCGCGCCGGCTGGTCGAGGCGTCAATGGACATTCCCAAGGGGCAGCGCCGGACCAACGTCACCATGGAGGACCACTTCCGGTTCGCCGCGCTGCTCGCCGCAGCGAGCTTCATGCTGCTGATGCTGCAGACGCTGGTGTCGGGCGTCCTTGCCGTGCTGGGCGCGACGCTGACGGCGAAGCTGGCGGCCGGACTGTTCTCGGTATTGGCCATCACGGCGATGGCGTCGCTGCATGCCATCGTCTACCGGATGAGGACGATGCCGCCGAAACCGGCCTAGGGCGCGCGGGGCGCGGGAGTCTCGATGTCGGGTTCGTAATCGCGGGGTTTCTGCTCGGATTCGCGCCGCCCCTGCATCCATGACGCATTGTCGTCGGAAACCAGCGCTTCGACATTCTCCACCAGCAGCCTGAACGCCTTCGCCTCGGGCAGGTTGTAGGTGCCGGTGCGGCCCATATAGAGGAACTTCTCACGCCTCAGTTGCTCGCAGGTCTGCCGGTACTGGACCCAGTAGCGGTGATGCTGGTTCATCTGCTGCAAGCCCTCGACGATCACCACGACGACGCCGAGCGCGCCGGGTATGACCGGCCAGTTCGTGACCGCCGCCGTCAGCGGCACCAGGGCCGCGGCGATCATGCTGACGACCTTGAGGACCTTGTACTGCCGCTGGTGCCACAGGCTCTTGCGATCGTACCAGGCGATTTGGTCCTCGAGCCGCTCATATCCGCTGTCCATGTTCATTTCGCCCTCACGCCCATGACGAACAGGCACACCGAAAGCCCCAGGAAGAAGAACGCCCCGATCAGGGTGTCCGAATCGCCGGTCGACATCACATCGACGCAGCCGCCGAAGGAGAACAGCAGGCTCGCCACTGCGCCGATGAGCAGCCAGGTCTTCTTGTTGCTTCTGGTCACCGGCGGCGGTGGCGGCGGCGGCTTGGGTGTCGGCGTCGGAGTCGGCGCGGGGGTTGGGGTTGGTGTCGGCGGCGGCTGTGGCGGACGCGGCTGCTTGAGGATGCCGGCGACGGCATCGACCAGCTGGTTGAATGATTCGTTCTGCACCGACGGTTCCCAGCCGATCAGGTCGGCGGCCTGGATGCGGCGGAACTCGAACGGAATGTCCGTCTGGGCGATCAGCGCCGGGACGAGCACGCCCCGGTCGGCGGCGGCGCCGGCTTCGTTCACCACCCAGCGCGACGCAGCCGAATCCTTCGACCACAGGACAATGACGCAGCGCGCGCTGACGAGCGCGTTCTCGATCACCTTGGCATAATCCTGCCCGGGCGGAATGCGCCGGTCCCACCAGGTTGTCCAGCCGAAAGTCTCCAGACGGCGGGCGAGCTTTTCCGCCTCGCCACGATCCTCGCTGGCATAGCTGATGAAAATGTCCGCCGCACCCGACATCGACCGCGCCCCCTCGCGCTGAGTGCCCCAAGCAACCCGATAGTAACGCAACGGCAATGGAACTCGCAAAGCATTCGGCGCGCTTGCAGATTCCCGTGCGAAAACGCGGAACCGGCGTTCAAAGGAATGCTTGGCAATCGGGCCTTGGGCGGGGCAGACTACGGTCCAATGGCCAAGGCCACGGGATACCTCCAGGGGAGCACTTCGACATGCAGAAATTCGGCATCGGTCAGCCGGTCCGCCGCACCGAGGACGTTCGTTTCGTCACCGGCAACGGCGCCTACACCGACGACATCAACATTCCGGGGCAGGCCCACGGCTACGTGCTGCGCTCGCCCTACGCTCATGCGGTGATCAAGTCGATCAATACCGCGGACGCGAAGCGCGCGCCGGGCGTCATCGGCGTGTTCACCGCCGCCGACCTGGCGGCGGCGGGCGTCAATGACATCCCCTGCTTCGCCGGTGGATTCATCAAGAACAAGGACGGCAGCAACATCTTCGCGCCCGGCCGTCCGGCGCTGGCCAAGGATCGCCTGCTGTATGTTGGCGACGGCATCGCGTTCATCGTCGCCGAGACCGTCAACCAGGCGAAGGACGCCGCCGAGCTGATCCAGGTCGACGTCGTGGACCTGCCGTCGGCCGCCAATCTCAAGGACGCCATCGCGCCGGGCGCGCATACGATCTGGGACGGCGCGCCGGGCAATCTGGCGTTCGACTGGGAGATGGGAGACGATGCGGCATCGCAGGCAGCGTTCGCGGGCGCCAAGCACGTCACGAAGATCGACCTGACGCACAACCGAATCGCCACCAACGCCATGGAGCCCCGCGCCGCCATAGGCGAGTTCAACACCGGCGAGGACCGCTACGTGCTGCGCACCTGCACCCAGGGCGCCAACGGCATGCAGGCCGGCATTGCCGGCGCGGTGTTCGGTATCGACCCCTCCAAGCTGCGCATCTTCACGCCCGATGTGGGCGGCGGCTTCGGCATGAAGACCTTCATCTATCCCGAGCACGTGCTGGTGCTGTTCGCCGCCAAGGCGCTGGGCCGGCCGGTGAAGTGGAACGGCGAGCGCATCGAGGCCTTCACCAGCGACACCGGCGGCCGCGACATGTTCACCCATGCCCAGCTGGCCATCGACGAGAACAACCGGGTCACCGCGTTCCGGGTGGTCAACGAGGCCAACATGGGCGGCTACATGTCCATGAACGGCCCCTTCATCCCGACCATCGCCCACGCCCGCATCCTGGGCGGCGTCTACAACATCCCGAACGTCTATGTGAACGTGAAGGGCTACATGTCGAACTCGGTGCCGGTCGATGCCTATCGCGGCGCCGGGCGGCCGGAAGCGGCGTACATCATCGAGCGCGCCATGGACCAGGCGGCGCGCGAGCTGGGCCTGGCGCCCGACGAGTTCCGCCGCATCAACTTCATCACGCCGGAGCAGATGCCGTACCAGCATCCGTTCGGCTTCGTGTTCGATTCGGGTGAGTTCGAGCGCAACATGGAAGACGCCAAGCGCAAGGCCAAGTGGTCGACCCTGGCCGAGCGCAAGGCCGTGTCTCGCGCCAAGGGCAAGGCCCGCGGCATCGGCATGGCCTACTATATCGAGACCACGCTGGGCATGCCGACCGAGGCCGCCGAGATCCTGTTCCTTGAGGACGGCACGGTCGAGATCGTGACCGGCACCATGTCCAACGGCCAGGGCCACGAGACCGCCTGGGCGCAGGTCGTGTCCGAGCAGCTCGGCGTGCCGTTCGAGAGCATCCGGCTGGTCCAGGGCGACACCGACCGGGTGAAGTCCGGCCAGGGCACCGGCGGCTCGCACTCGCTCTACATGGCGGCCGGCGCGTTCCAGGAGACCTCCAACGTCGTCATCAAGAAGGGCAAGATCATCGCCGCCCTGATGCTCGACGACCAGCCGCAGAACATCGAGTTCAACGAAGGCCTGTTCCGCGTCCCCGGCAGCAACAAGTCGGTCGGTATCATGGACGTGGCCGCCAAGGCGCGCCGGGCCAACGAGCTCGACCTGGATGCCGAGACGAAGGAGATGTTCGTCGACGGCCTGAACAGCGCCGCCAAGTACAAGTACAACAACTCCACGTTCCCGAACGGCTGCCACATCTGCGAGGTCGAGGTCGATCCCGACACCGGCAAGGTCGACATCGTCGGCTACACGGTGGTCGACGATTTCGGCAAGCTGGTGAACCCGCTGCTGGTCGCCGGCCAGGTGCATGGCGGCGTCGTGCAGGGCATCGGCCAGGCGCTGACCGAAGATTGGCTCTATGACAGCGAGAGCGGCCAGCTGATCACCGGCTCGTTCATGGACTACGGCATGCCGCGCGCCGACGACATGTGCCACATCGACTTCTCGTACAACGAGATCCTGTGCAAGACCAACCCGTACGGCATCAAGGGTTGCGGCGAGGCCGGCACCATCGGCGCTTGCCCGTCGCTGATGAATGCCATCGTCGACGCGCTGCTGCCCTATGGCGTGACCGCCATGGACATGCCCGCGACCCCGCTGCGGGTGTGGAAGGCCGTGCAGGCGAACGCGCGGCAGGCGGCGGAGTAGGCTCGGCGCCATGTCCATCGAGGTCCTCAAGGCCGCGCGGGACTGGCGCAAGCAGGGGCGCGGCGTCGCCATCGCCACGGTGTCGAGCACCTGGGGCTCGGCACCGTTCCCGGTCGGCAGCCAGCTGGCCGCCGATGATCAGGGCAACTTCGTCGGCTCGGTCTCGGGCGGCTGCATCGAAGGCGCCGTGATCGGTGAGGCGCGCAAGTCCATCAAGGACGGCAAGATCCGCAACCTGGAATTCTCGGTCTCCGACGATCAGGCCTGGGAAGTGGGTCTCGCCTGCGGCGGCACCATCCGCGTATTCGTCGAGCCGGCGCCGGCCGAGATCGACACGGTGCTCGACGCCGCCGGAAGGAAGCAGTCGGTGGCGCTGACCACCGACCTGGAAACCGGCAGGCACGAGCTGTTCGACGTGTCCTCGGCTCCCGAGCCGATCCGAAATGCAATGCGCGACGACAAGAGCCAGCCCGTGGGCGAGCGCGACTTCGTCCGGGTGTTCAACACGCCGCGCCGCATCGCCATCGTCGGCGCGGTGCACATTGCCCAGGAACTGGTGCCGATGGCGACACGCGCCGGATTCGACGTCACCGTGATCGACCCGCGCCAGTCGTTCGCCAGCCCGGAGCGGTTCCCCGGCGTGAAGCTGTCGACCGAATGGCCCGACAAGGCCATGCGCGACCTGGAGATCGACCCACGCACCGCCATCGTCACCCTGACCCACGATCCCAAGCTCGACGACCCCGCGCTCGACGTGGCGCTGGCGTCAGACGCTTTCTATGTGGGCGCGCTAGGCTCGACTCGGACCCAGGCCAAGCGCGTGGCGCGGCTGAAGGAAGCCGGGTTCACCGACGCGCAGATCGGCCGGATCCACGGCCCCGTCGGCCTCGACATCCGTGCCCAGTCGCCGGCCGAGATCGCCGTCTCCATCCTTGCCCAGATCATCGCCGTCCAGCGCGGCGCGATGAAATGATCTATGCCGACATGCCTGTCGACGAGGCCGAGGGTGCCATTCTCGCCCACGGCCAGTTCGCCGGCGCACGCAAGCTCCAGAAGGGTCACAAGGTTTCCGCTGCCGATATCGCCGCGCTGAAAACAGCGGGCGTCGTGTCCGTCGCCGGGTTCCGGCTCGAGCCGGGCGATGTGGGCGAGGACGAAGCCGCCGCGCGGATCGCGGCCATCAGCGCCGGCGCGCTGATCCGGCAGAGCGCCGCGTTCACCGGCCGCTGCAACCTGTTCGCCGACGCCGACGGCGTGCTGGTCTATGAGCGGGACAAGCTGGACGCGCTCAACCTGCTCGACGAATCGGTGACTATCGCCGCGCTGCCACCCTACGAGGCCGTGCGGACCGGCCAGATGCTGGCGACGGTGAAGATCATCCCGTTCGCCGTGCCGCAGGACGTGCTCGCCCGCAGCATGGACCTGCTGGCAAAAGGCGGCCTTTTCTCCGTCGCTGCCTACAAGGGCCTGAAGGCCGGGCTGATCGAGACGATCATTCCCGGCGGCCGGAACAAGCCGTCGGACAAGCTGGTGAAGGTGACGCGCGAACGGCTCGAAGGCGTCGGCGCCACCCTGCTCGGGTCGGCACAATGCTCGCACGATGCCGGCGACGTCGCGAACAATGTCAGGGTGCAGCTGGAGTCGGGCTGCGACCTCGTCCTGATCGCCGGCGCCAGCGCCACCACCGACCGGCGCGACGTGGTGGCGGCCGGTATCGTGGCAGCGGGCGGCGCGGTCGACCATTTCGGCATGCCGGTCGACCCCGGCAATCTTCTCCTGCTGGGCCATGTGGGCGCCGTTCCCGTCGTCGGCCTCCCGGGCTGCGCCCGGTCGCCCAAGGTCAACGGCTTCGATTTCGTGCTGCAGCGGCTGGCTGCCGGATTGACGGTGACGCCGCGCGACATCATGCGCATGGGCGCGGGCGGTCTGCTGAAGGAGATCGGCGTGCGTCCCCTGCCCCGCGCCCAGGCGACCGGCGACGCCCCGTCCACCGGCCGTGCGCCGCGCATCGCCGCCGTGGTGCTGGCGGCCGGCATGTCGAGCCGGATGGGCGGCCGGAACAAGCTGCTGCGCGAGATCGGCGGCATGCCGATGATTCGCCGCAGCGTCGAGGCGGCGCACGCCAGCAGCGCGGGCCCGGTTACCGTGGTCACCGGCCGCGACGAGGCCGAGATCCGGGAGGCGCTTTCGGGCCTCGACGTCACCTTCGCGCACAATCCGGATTTCGCAGCGGGCATGGCGGGCAGCCTGAAGACCGGCATCGCCGCGGTGCCGAACGACACCGACGGCGTCGTGGTGGCGCTGGGCGACATGCCGTTCGTGACCGCGCACCACATCGACCGGCTGATCGCCGCCTATGACGAAGACGAGGGCCGGACGATCTGCATCCCCACCCATGACGGCAAATGGGGCAACCCTGTGCTATGGTCGCGCCGCTATTTCCCGGAGATGCTGGCGATCAGCGGCGACAAGGGCGCCCGCGAACTGCTCCACACCTATGCCGACAAGCTGTGCGAGGTGCCGATGGAAGACACCGGCATCCTGCGGGATTTCGATACGCCCGAGGCGTTCGAGGCAGCGGACTGATCCTTATCGGGCACCGCGCAATGCCTGCCAGACCCTGAGCGGCGTCGCCGGCATGTCGAGTTCGGTCACACCGCGCTCGGCCAGGGCATCGAGGACCGCGTTCATGATCGCCGGACAGGCGCCGGTGGTGCCGGCCTCGCCACAGCCCTTCACGCCATAGGGACTGGTGGTGCAGGGCACCTCGTTATAACTCGACTCGATGGCGCACAGATCGTCGGCGCGCGGCAGGGCGTAGTCCATGAACGAGCCGGTGACCAGCTGGCCGGTTTCCGGATCATGCAGGCTGTGCTCCATCAGCGCCTGGCCCAGCCCCTGAACGATGCCGCCATGGACCTGGCCGTCGACCACCATGGGGTTCACGATCCGACCGAAATCGTCGACCACCAGATACCGAACCACCTCGACCTTGCCGGTGTCGGGATCGATCTCGACCTCACAGACATGGCAGCCGTTCGGGAAGGTCGAGATGTCGTGGTTGAAGGTGGCGCCGGAATCCAGTCCCTCGCCATCGCGGCGCGCGGCGGCGGCTGTCTCCATGATCGACATGGACCTGTTCGATCCGGCCGACCGGAACATGCCGTCGGAGAATTCAATCGACTCCGGCGGCTCGCCGAGCAGCATCGCGACGAATGCCTTGCCCTTGTCGATGACCTGATCCGCCGAGAGCCGGAATGCGCCCGCCACCATGTAGGTGGAGCGCGAGCCGGCGGTGCCGCCGCCGGTCTTCACCCTGTCGGTGTCCCCCTGCACCAGCCGGATCGCCTCGAACGGCACGCCCAGCTGCTCGGTCACGATCTGCGCCCAGACGGTCTCGTGCCCCTGCCCGGCCGACATGGTGCCGGCGACGATCTCGATCGTGCCGTCCTCGGGGAAGCGGATCTCGGCCGCCTCGTAGCCGAAACCCACCGAACTCTCGATGTAGCAGGACATGCCGATGCCGCGCAGCCTGCCGCGCGCCCGTGCCCCGTCGCGGCGCGCGGGAAAGCCGGCCCAGTCGGCAAGCCGCATCGCCTCGTCCATGTTCGCCTCGAACGCGCCGCTGTCGAAGACGAAGCCCAGCGGATGGCGATAGGGGAGCTGGGACGGGCGGATGAAGTTGCGGCGACGGATCTCGTCCGGCGCCAGCCCAAGCTCGCGCGCCGCCTTGTTCATCAGCCGCTCGATCACATAGGCGGCCTCGGGCCGGCCGGCGCCGCGATAGGCATCGACCGGAACCGAGTTGGAATAGTAGCCGGTCACGCGGACGTTGATCGCCGGAATGGCGTAGAGGCCGCCGGTGAGGCGTGCGCCGCCCAGCGTCTGGATGCCCGGCCCGAACAGCGAGACATAGGCGCCCATGTTGGCCCGGTTGTGGACGCGCAGCGAGGTGGCGCGGCCATCGGCGTCGAAGGCGATCTCGGCGTGGCTGATCACATCCCGGCCATGCAGGTCGCTCATGAAAGATTCGGATCGATCGCCGCTCCACTTGACCGGCCGCCCGAGCTTCTCGGCGGCGAACAGTACCAGGATGTGCTCCGGGTAGATGAACTCCTTCATGCCGAAGCTGCCGCCCACGTCGGCGGTGATGATGCGCAGGGCCTCCTGATCGATGCCCAGGACCGGCGCGATCACGCGCTGGAACAGGTTGGCGCCCTGGGTCGAGGTGCGCAATACATGCCGTCCGTCATCGACATGGCCGAGCGCGGCGCGCGGCTCGATCGGGCTTGGCGCCAGGCGGTTGTGGAGCAGGTCGATGGACGTCACATGGGCTGCCTGGCCAAACGCTCCATCGACCGCCGCGGCGTCGCCGCCCTCCCAGTCGAAGCAGATGTTACCGGGCGCGGACTCCCGCAATCGAGGCGCTTCGCCGTGGACGGCGTCGGCGAGGTTGGCGGCGGCCGGTAGCTCCTCGGCGTCGACGACGATCAGTTCGGCGGCGGCCTTCGCCTTCGCCAGGGTCTCGGCGACGATGAACGCCAGCCCGTCGCCCACATGCATCGCCCGGTCCCGCGCGAGCACCGCCCGTCCGGCGACCTCGAGCACCGATCCGTCCCGGTTGCGCAGCACGCCGCTGATCGCGCAGGGGAGATCGCCGACGCCGGCAGCGGCGAGATCCGCTCCCGTCCAGATGCCGAGCACGCCATCAGCGGCACGAGCGGCGGAGACGTCGATCGACCTGATGGCGGCATGGGCCCAGGGCGATCTGAGCAGGTAGCCATACGCCTGTCCCGGCAGATTCAGGTCATCGGTATACGCGCCCGCGCCGGTGATGAAGCGCACGTCCTCCACCCGGCGTACCGGCTGGCCGATGCCGAACTTCCGCATGCCGCCTCCCCTTCAGCAGCCGGCAGATCGCGGGACAGCTAGGCCATTTCCGCCACTGCCCGCTTCGCGCCGACCACGACCAGGTTCGCCCGGTACTCGGCCGAGGCGTGGATGTCCTCGTTGAGGCCGTCGGCGTCCTGGGTGATGCCGGACAGCGCGTCGGCGCTGAAGTTTCCGGACAGCGCGCGTTCCATGTCGGACTGGCGGAACACGCAGGGAGCGGCGCCGGTCACGGCGACACGAACGCCGCTAGCGGTCTTGGCCACCATCACGCCGACCACCGCATAGCGAGACGCCGGGTTGGGAAACTTGAAATAGGCGGCCTTCTGCGGCGCCGGGAAGCGCACGGCGGTGACGATCTCGCCCTCGTCGAGCGCGGTCTCGAACATGCCGGTGAAGAAGTCGTCGCCGGCGATCTCGCGCTTGTTGGTGACGACCGTGGCGCCCAGGCCCACGACCGCCGCCGGATAGTCGGCCGCCGGATCGTTGTTGGCGATGGAGCCGCCGATGGTCCCGCGGTTGCGCACGGCCGGATCGCCGATCAGGCCGGCCAGCTTGGCCAGCGCCGGAATCGCCTGCTGCACTTCGGCCGAGGCCGCCACGTCGGCATGGCGCGTCATGGCGCCGATGGTGACCGTGCCGCCCGACACGGTGATGCCCTTCAACCCGTCGATCTCGTTGAGATCGATCAGGTCGCTGGGCTGGGCCAGCCGCTGCTTCATGGTGGGCAGCAGGGTCATGCCGCCGGCGAGCAGCTTGGCGTCGCCGGATTCGGCCAGCTTGGCGGCCGCCGCGTCGACGCTTCCGGCACGGTGATAGGTGAAATTATACATCTCAGTTCCCCCGCGCGGCGGCAGCGATCGACTTGACGATGTTGTGGTAGCCGGTGCAGCGGCAGATGTTGCCTTCCAGCTCGGCGCGGATCGTTTCTTCGGACAGGTTGGTGCCCTTGTTGCGCTCGACGATGCCGATGCCCGCCATGATCATGCCGGGGGTGCAGAACCCGCATTGCAGGCCATGGTTCTCCTGGAAGGCCGCCTGCATCGGATGCAGGTTGCCGGGCTGGCCGATCCCCTCGATGGTGACCACCTGATGGCCCTCCGCCTGAACCGCCAGGATGGTGCAGGACTTCACCGGCTTGCCATCGAAATGCACGGTGCAGGCACCGCACTGGCTGGTGTCGCAGCCTACATGGGTGCCGGTCAGCCCGAGATTCTCGCGCACGAATTCAACCAGCAGCGTATTCGGCTCCACGTCGCCCGATACGGGCTTGCCGTTCACCGTCGTCGTTACCTTGACCGTCATAATGTCCCCGAATCCCCCGATAAAGTCCGCGAATCCTGTCACGTTACCAGAAAGTATATCACCAGAATCACGGCAATCACGAGCATGCCGATGGTGAACGGCGAGCCCCAGCTCTTCTTTGGAGCAGCGGGCAGCCCGACGGGCGCAGCGGCATCGCCCGCGGGTACCGATTGCGATTGCGATTGCGCTTGCGATTGAGACTGCGACTGAACCTGTGGCGCGCCGCCGACGATCTCCGTGAACGTCCCGAAGAACTCGTCCGCCATTTTCTTGACTGTCCCCGCGACCAGCCGGGCGCCGACCTGGGCCAGCTTGCCGCCGACCTGCGCATCGACCGCATAGGTCAGCAGGGTACCGTCTCCGTCGTCCGCCAGGCCAACCTTCGCGGTTCCCCTGGCGAAACCGGCGACGCCGCCCTTGCCCTCGCCGCGGATGGTGTAGCCATTGGGCGGGTCAATATCCTCGAGGGTCACGTCGCCGGTGAATCGGGCGCTGACAGGACCGACCTTTGCCTGAACCACCGCCGACATGGAGGTATCCGACGTCTTCTGGATCGATTCACACCCCGGGATGCAGCGGCCGAGCGTCTCCGTGTCATTGAGCGCTTCCCACACACGCTGGCGCGGGGCCGGAATGCGATATTCACCTTTCATATCCATGCCGGGATGCTCTCCAATGCCACGCGCAGGGCCGCCTTGCGTCGCCGCAATGGCAAACTAGAGCCTTGGACATTGATGTCCAAGAGTTTTGTTTTATGTCCTGACCGGCCTTCCCCGCACACGCATTGTGCAGTCATGCATGAAGGCAAAAGTTCAACGCAGTCATGCGCATGACCCTCCAACTTTTGCTGGTCCGGTGGCGTGGAAAAAGCTAGATTATCGTCAGATTGTCTTTTTTAGACAGTCCTGACGGATTTGTTTGGATGGAGAATCAAAGTGCCAGTGATAAGACGAGCCCGCCGGCGCGACCTGAACCTGGACAACGGCCAGACGGCGGCCATGGGCTGGCAGGCCCAGAAGAGCGCCGCGACCCAGCGCCGCGTCCTTGAAGCCGCGATCGCCTGTTTCGTCGAGGTAGGTTACGCCCGCACGACGACCACACTGATCGCCGACCGGGCCGGCCTGTCGCGCGGCGCCATGCTGCATCACTTCCCGTCGAAGGCGGAAGTCGTCAAGGCGGCGATCGACTATCTGCACACCAAGCGCCTGCGGGCGTTCCGCAAGGCGATCGCGGCGATCCAGCCGGGGAACGACCAGGTGCGTTCGGCGTTGCGCGCCTACTGGACGCATGTCACCCACCCGCTGTTCTTCGCCTTCGTCGAGCTGAAGGTGAATGGCCGTACCGATCCGGAGCTGGCCGAAATCCTCGATCCGGCGCAGGCGGCGTTCGACGAGGAATGGGCCGACACGGCCCGCGAGCTGTTCCCGGAGTGGCGCGACGACCCGGAAGGCCTGGAGACCGCGCTCGACCTGCTGCAATACGTGCTGGACGGCATGGCCCTCAACCTGGGCGACGGCCGCCCGAACGTGCACAGCGAGCGGATGCTGGACTATCTGGAAACCCGGCTGCGCGAATTGCGCCCCGTGGTGTCCACCCGCGCCGCCGAATAAACCTATCGCGGGTCGACCAGGGTCACCCGCACGTCGTTCACGTTGGTCCGCGTCGGTCCGCTGACCACCTGCCGGTTCAGCGCAGCCAAGAACGAGCCCGAATCATTGCGGCCTAGTGCATCGAGCGGATCTAGGCCGGCCGCCGCCGCTAGCGCGAGCGTTCCGGCGTCGAACCACGCGCCTGCCGCGTCGGTCGCTCCATCAATCCCGTCGGTATCGCACGCCATGCCCGAGAGACGCGAATCGCCGCCGCAGGCGATCATCAGCGCCAGGACGTATTCGTGACTGGGTCCGCCGATGCCGTCGCCGGTGATGGTGACGGTGAGTTCGCCACCCGAGACCAGCGCCACCTTTTCACCGCCCGCCAGGAAGCCCTTTGCCAAGGTGGCATGGCGGACGGCGACCTCCCGCGCTTCACCCTCTACCGAGTCGCCCAGCGACACCACGTTGTAGCCGGCCTGATCGGCGACGTCCGCGGCAGCGGCCAGCGCATCCGCGGGCCGGGCGACCAGCACATAGTCGCCCCACGGTTCGGCGAACAGATCCTTCCCCGCGTCGAGATGGTCCCGGACGGCTGCGGGCACATCGACAAGGTAGCGAGAGACGACCGCGCGGGCGTCGGCGAAGCTGGTGGGATCGGAAACCGTCGGCCCCGACGCGATCACCAGCGGATCGTCGCCCGGCACGTCGGAGATGGCGAGCGTCAGCAGCCGGGCGGGCCTGGCCGCCTGCGCAAGCCTGCCGCCCTTGACCGCCGAGAGATGGCGGCGCACGCCGTTGATCTCGGCGATGGTCGCGCCCGCCCTGAGCAGCGCCGCCGTCACGGTCTGCTTGTCGGCCAGGGTCAGGCCGGGCGCGGGCAGCGGCAGCAGCGCCGAGCCGCCGCCGGACAGCAGACAGATGACGAGATCATCGGCGGTCAATCCGCCGACCATGTCGAGAATGCGCCGCGCGGCCCGCTCGCCATTGGCATCGGGCACCGGATGGCCGGCCTCGACGATCTCGATGGATGTCGTCGGCGCGCCGTGGCCGTAGCGGGTGACGACCAGGCCCTCGACCGGCACGGGGTAGTGCACCTCCAGCACCCGCGCCATCTCGGCGCTCGCCTTGCCCGCACCGACGACGATGGTGCGGCCGCGCGGCGGAGCCGGCAGGTGCGACGGCAGGCAGTTGGCGGGCTTCGCCGAGGCGACCGCCGCATCGAACATCCGCCGGAACAGGTCCATCAGTCGCGCCGGGTCATCGCCTCCAGCCGGGCGATCAGGCTGGACGTATCCCAACGGCCGCCGCCCAGGCCCTGCACCTCGCCATAGAACTGGTCGACCAGCGCGGTCAGCGGCAGGTGGGCGCCATTGCGCCGCGCCTCGTCGAGGGTCATGCCCAGGTCCTTGCGCATCCAGTCGACCGCGAAACCGTGATTGAACTTGCCATCGGTCATGGTCTCGTAGCGGTTCTCCATCTGCCAGCTCTGCGCCGCGCCGTGGCGGATGACGTCGACGACCGCGCGCGGGTCAAGGCCCGCCTGCCTGGCGAAGTGGATGCCTTCGGACAGGCCCTGCACCACGCCGGCGATGCAGATCTGGTTGACCATCTTGGTAAGCTGGCCGTGGCCCGCCGGTCCCATCAGCCGCACCGCCTTGGCGAACACGGTCATGGCGGCCTCGGCCCTGGCGAACACCGCCGGATCGCCGCCCACCATTACGGTCAGCTTGCCGTTCTCGGCGCCCGCCTGGCCGCCCGAGACCGGCGCGTCCAGTACGCCGACGCCCCGCGCCTTGCCGGCCTCGTCCAGCTCCCGCGCCAGCACGGCCGAGGCCGTGGTGTGGTCGATCAGGATGCTGCCCGGTTTCATGGCCGAGAACGCGCCGTCGCTGCCGAGGATCACCTGGCGCACGTCATCGTCGTTGCCGACGCAGGAGAACACCATGTCGCAGCCCTCGGCCGCCTCGGCGGGCGTCGGCGCGGCGCAGCCACCATGCTGCGCCACCCACGCATCGGCGCGCGCTTTCGTGCGGTTGAAGACCGTGACGTCGTAGCCCGCGGTCCCGAGATGCCCGGCCATGGGATAGCCCATCACGCCCAGGCCCAGAAATGCTACCTTCTCCGCCATTGCCGTTTCCCTTCAGAGCGAACGCGGCGCCAGCATAGAAATCTTCCCGTCTGGAGGGAAGACCGTCACCCGTCCGTCATGAAAGGCCGCCATCTTGCAGGCTATGGACCACGACAAACCTGCGGGAAGCGCGTCAGGGACGCCCCGCGCTTCCTTCGCCGAGCTGTTGCGCACCTTCGGCAAGATCGGCCTGCTGGGGTTCGGCGGCCCCGCCGGGCAGATCGCGCTGATGCACCGCATCCTGGTCGACGAGAAGAAGTGGATCGGCGAAGGCCGGTTCCTGCACGCCCTCAACTTCTGCATGCTGCTGCCCGGCCCCGAGGCGCAGCAGCTCGCGACCTATATCGGCTGGATGCTGCACCGGACCCGAGGCGCCGTCGCCGCCGGACTGTTGTTCATCCTGCCCGGCTTCTGCGTCATCGTGGGCCTGAGCGCGGCCTACATGCTGTTCCAGCAAAGCGCGTGGCTGGACACCGTGTTCTTCGGCCTCAAGGCCGCCGTGCTCGCGATCGTGATCGAGGCCTTGCTGCGCGTGGCGCGGCGCGCCCTGAAAACGCGGCTGATGCTCGCGGTCGCGGCGATGGCGTTCCTGGCGCTGTTCCTGTTCGGCGCGCCCTTCCCCCTGGTGATCGCGGCGGCGGGCCTGGGCGGATTTCTGGTCGCGCGGGTCAGGCCCGACCTGCTCGCCGCGCCCGCTGGCCACGGCGTCCCCGAAAGTTCGCGCGCCATCGACGCGCTCCCGCCGGTGCACCCGACCTGGCGGCGGGCGCTTGGCATGATCACGGTGTGGGGCGGCATCTGGGCCAGCCTGCCGCTGCTGCTGATCGCCCTGTTCGGCTGGGACAGCGTCTATCCGCCCATCGCGCTGTTCTTTTCCAAGATGGCGGTGGTGACCTTCGGCGGCGCCTACGCGGTGCTGAGCTACGTGGCGCAAGAGGCCGTCGGCGCCTATGGCTGGCTGAAGCCCGGCGAGATGCTGGACGGTCTGGCACTGGCCGAAACCACGCCGGGGCCGCTGATCCTGGTGCTGACCTTCGTCGGCTTCATCGCCGGCTTTCGCGACGCGGCCGGGCTCGACCCGCTGACTGGCGGCCTGCTCGGCGCGCTGCTGGCCACCTGGGTCACCTTCGCGCCATGCTTCCTGTGGATCCTGCTGGGCGCGCCCCATGTGGAGCGGCTGCTGGGTAACAGGACGTTGGCGCTGGCGCTGGGAACGGTCACCGCCGCCGTGGTCGGCGTGATCCTCAACCTGGCGCTGTGGTTCGGCCTTCATGTGGTGTTCACATCGCACCGGCTTGTGTCGTTGGGGCCGCTGTCGCTGGAACTCCCTGTTCCATCGTCGCTCGATCCAGCCGCGCTCCTGCTTGCCGGGGTTGCCGCGATCGCGTTGCTGCGCTTCAGGTGGAGTGTGCTCCGGGTGCTCGCTGGATGCGCCATGGCCGGCGTGGCGCTGCGGCACCTCGCCTAGGGATCAGGGATTTGCGCCCACGGCTGCCACGCGAATGCCCGCCAGGCCACGACGGATAATGTCCGGAGCCTGCCCCATGTTCCACGCCGCCGCCGCCGCCAGGGCGACGTCTTCGGGTGTGCAGGACAACCCGGTGTCGTCGCCGTCGGGCAGGTCCGCCAGATCGATCACCTCGCCGCCAACGGCCAGATGACACAAGCCACCGCCCTGGTCGACGAGCACGGCTTCGTGCCCCGCCTTGACGAGTTCCCGGACCTCCGCCATTTCGGCGCCCGCCGACGCCAGCACGATCCGCGCTCTCCGCAGCGAACCGATCATCTGCCGCCAGGCTGTTGCCCGTGAGTCGATGACCAGGCCGCCGAGGCTGATCGGCAGCAACAGTCGCGCGAAACCGTTCACGGCGGCCACATCGACGTCCACCCCGTCGAAGCGGGTCCCAGCCAGAACGATGGTCGTGCAGCGATCGAAAGGCAGATACGTCTTCAGCACCGAACTCTCCGACACGGCGACGACCATCGCATCGGTTTCGCTGTCGATCAGCGGAGCGAGGGCGACGGCGTAAGGATTCCCCGGCAAATCGTAAAGTATCCTGTTGCCGACGCAGGCGTGTCGCGACGACGCGACGGCCGTGCGCAGACCAGCGGCGCCCAGTATCCGCGCCAGCAGCGCGGGGACCGGCGAGTCCGGCCCGGCGCCGACGACCATCGCGATAGGAATCCGGCCATCGCCGTCCAATAGGGTGCGGAGAATCTCGCCATAGAGGTGCTTGGAGGTGGTGTTGCCGATCGTCGGCTGGGCATTCACCTCGCAGATCGCCCCGCCCGTCTCCTTCCAGGACCGCGAAATATCCGGGATCAGAAGGTCGATGCCGGCCAGGTCGAGCCGTAGCGCCGCGGCCGCCCGTTCGGCGAGCAGAACGTTGTCCGGGTGCACCTGCCCGAAGACTCCCTCGGGCGTGCCGCCTGACGCGACATTGGCGGCGCGGCGCAGGCGAATCCGCTCGTCCGCGGCCGGCACCGTCTGCAGCGTCATGCCGCGCTCGGCGAGCAACTCGGCCGCTTCGCGGTCGAAAACCAGCGGCTTTAGTGGCGCATCGGCGCGCACGGCGCGGGCCGGCTCGCGGTTGAGACGTTCGATCAGTTGCGCCACCGTGCTGACGCCGTCTCCCGTGACTCCGCCGGGGATACGCTCGAGGGCCCAGATCATCCGGCCATTGTGGACCACAAGGCGAAAGTCGCGACCCTCAACATGCTTCTCGACCATGACATTGGGCGATGCCGCCCTTGCCGCCTCATAGGCCTGGACCACCCCATTCTCGTCCGTGAGCCCGGCAGCGACCGCTAGGCCGCCGTCCCGATCCGCCGGTTTCACGACGACCGGGTAACCGATCTGGCCCGCGACGGCGACCGCCTCGTCGGCCGATTTCACCAGCTGGTGACTTGGTACCGGCAGCCCCGCCTGACGAAGCATGCTGGCTGCTGCCAGCTTGCTCCGAGCAAGCCGCATGGAGATCGCCGGCGTGATGTCGGTCAGGGTGCTTTCGAGCCAGCGGCCCTTCGAGCCCATGCCGATCTGGAAGACTTCGGCCGCGAGCCGGAACCACGGCATCCTGTTGTCATAGGCTGCCCGGAGGAAATGGGGCGTATTGGACCCGCCGGAACGAATGGCGGAAAATCGTTCCACGAAGGCGCCGATGCGACGCTCTGCGCCGTCCAGAACATCGGACGCCAGTGCATCGCCGTCCAGCAGGCCCTCGAGCAGATCGACGACGATGGACAACGCCGCGACCACGGCGTCCAGGTTGTGGGTGGGCAGGGCGAGTATAACCGCTTCGCCGTCATTGCTTGCGCCCAGAACCCGGCCCGGGTCGAAGACCGGTTGGCCACCGGCGCGTTGCAGTGCCGCGGTCCAGTAGATGATCAGATCGGCGATCGATGATACCGGCGGGTCGGTCTCGTCGGCGCCTCGCGGAATTGCCGTCGCGATCGCGGCATGGAGCTGCGCACAGTCGGTCTGGGGTAGGGCCCTGGCCGTCACCGTTGCCTTGAGGAATTGCTGCCTCAGGCCATAGCCTAGACCACCGGGAGCGAACTCTCGCCTGAGGATGGCCACCGTGCGGCGAGACAATACTGCCGTATTTTTCTCGGTCATCAGATGCGCTAGCGGTGGGACGCCGTTGGCGTCGCTTCCACCATGAACAGCTCCCAACGCATGCCGACACCACCGGGCAGGGCATCGACGCCCAGTTCGGCTGCGATGGTGCGGGCGGTATCGTGTGGTGAGGACGTCCGCAGGTCGAACAGGCGGTGGGCGAATTCTCCCATGTCGTTGAGGTTCGCGAAGCGCCAGTGAAACGGCACGCGCTCGGCCGACACGATGTCCCAGCCCGCCCGCCGCAACTCATCCAGCGTGTGGTCGCCCAGATAGCTGCCGACATGGCCGGTGCTGTTGTGCCGATCGACCCAGCCATCGAGGAAACGTGACACCGCCGACGCTTCGTGGACGTCGGACAGCACCAGCCGGCCACCCGGCCTGACGACCCGGGCCAGTTCGGTGAACAGTGGTATCTTATCGTCGAGATGATGCACGCCGGCGATGGACAGCGCCGCATCGATGCTGGCGTCAGCCCAGGGCAGCGGCAACAGGTCACGGTCCTGTTCGGTGGCGCCGTGACCGAACGAGGCACACGGCTCGTGTCCAAGCCAGATGCAGTCTTCCGGCAGGTATTTCGCCAGATATCCGCCGCCTGCGGGGACGTCGGCGACATGCGCGCCCGGCACAAGGCGGGCGCGGACGATGGTATTGAGGAATTCCTCGGCCCGCGCCTCGGGAAAGCGGGTCATGGCGCCGTCGTAAGGAGCGCCGCGAAGCTGGAACAGCTCCTCGTAGTTGGCCGGGGGCGTAACGGCGTCTTTCGCCGATCGAGAAGTCTTGGGTCCGGCCATTCCGTCATATCCTTAGGCATCGCGGCAACCCGGCGCACGGATGCGCCGGTACGTCGGCGGATACTAGAACAAGACCACGGCCGAAGCCACGTTCCTGCAAAAGGATCACGGTCGTGTCGACACAAAGCACTTCCGGTCGTACCCTGCCGCATCCAATGGACAGGGAGGACAGGATGGGACGTCTGGACGGTAAGGTCGCGGTGGTCATGGGAGCATCCGGCAAGGGCAGCATGGGCCAGGCGACCGCTCGCCGGTTCGTCGAGGAAGGCGCCAAGGTCATCGTCGCCGCGCGCCGGCCCGAGCCGCTGGAAGCGCTGGCCGCCGAGATCGGCGCGGTGGCAGTGCCCTGTGACATTTCGAAGGACGAGCAGATCGAGGCGCTTGCCCGGGCGGCCGTGGACAAGTTCGGCCGGATCGACGTGGCGGTGAACTTCGCCGGCATCAACGTGCAGTCGCCGATCGCCCAGATCGACGCCGCCAAGCTGAAGGACGCCATCGACATCCAGTTCACCGGCGCCATCCTGTTCATCAAACACATGGCGGCCGCCATGCCTGAATCAGGCGGCTCGATCATCATGACGTCGTCGCTCACCGCCACGCTGCACCCGCAGGGCATGACCGCCTACGCGGCGACCAAGGCCGGTGTCGACCACGCGGTGATCATCGCGGCCAACGAGTTCGGCAAGCAGAACATCCGGGTGAACGCCATCACGCCGGGCTTCATCCCGACCGAGATGACCAATGGCATCATCGCCGCGGCGCCGGTGGTGCCGAAGGCGTTCCTGAAGGAGACCAGGCTGGCGCGGCTTGGCACCGTCGACGACATCGCCAACGCGGCGCTCTGGCTGGCCAGCGACGAGGCGTTCGTTACCGGGATCAACCTGCAGATCAGCGGCGGCGCGCAACTCGGCAAGTTTCCGTCGGCCGAGGATTTCGGACGATAAAGCGTTTCAGCTAGGGCGAGGTCAGCGAGCCGGCGGATAGGGCCGGTTCGGGACGCCGTAGATCTCGCCTTCGAGCGGAAAGACGAAGCCGTCCTCGGCGGGCGACACATAGCGGGCCATGGCGGACACCAGCCAGAAGCCTTCCCTGGCGTCGAAGGTGTGCGGCGTCCACGCGGGCCAGAAGATCACGTCACCGGTTTCGACGGGGCAATCGAGCACGACGGCTCCCACGCCTGGCGCCGCGCGCAACACGTGGAAGACCGCCCTGCCGTGGGTGATGACCGCGATGCGGGCGGAATCATGCTGGTGCGGCGGACGGTTCAGATCAGGGAACCGCGCCTTCCGATGCTTTTCGCGGGGCGCCTGGATGTGGATAGCCCCCGGCTGTCCGGGCACCCCGACCAGCCACTGACTCCGGAAACCAAGATGGGGTGATTCGTGGGCATAGCCGGCATCGCGCTGCCTGGTGCTGCTCGCCACGTCGCGCAGCCAGGCGGCAGTCCGCGGCGCGCGCACGATGAAATCGCCCGATTGCCAGTACGCCTGGACGGCCACTTCGAACTCATCGACCTCCAGCTGCTGCGACAGCATTGCCTGGAAGAACTGCAAGACCCATTCGTCGGGCTGGCCATTGAACTGCTGGCGGAGCTGCGGCATCGGCATGCTGGACGGTCGACCTCATTTCAAGCCGAGACGGTAACTGCCCGGCAATCACCCCGTATGATAGAGGCGAACGCGAAGAATACCACGCCTCGACCGAGCTGGTTCAATCCGCGAGGACGATGCCGACCTCTCCCAGTTTGATCAGCGTCTCCGCCCACTCTCCCTCGGGTGTGGACTGGCTGGTCACCGCCGCGCCCACCCATGTATGAAACTCGTCATCCGCCCGATAGACGGTGCGCAGTACCTGGGTCATGGACGCGGCGCCGTCGGGTTCGATCAGCCCGACCAGGCCATAGAATGGCCCGCGGGCACCGGTCTCGATCGACATCAGCGCCTGGTATCCGCCGGTCGATGGCGCGACGCCCAGCGGCAGCACGGCGCGGATGCCGTCGGCGATGCCGCGTCCCGGCCCATAGGTTACCTGAAACCTGGTCATCAGGTGGCGCAACTGGCGCAGGTCGAGAACCTCCGGGCCGGTCGAGGTGACCGTGCCCAGCCCCGCAAGCGCCGCCCCGAACGAGGCCGCGGAATTGGCATGCTCCGCGAGGTTCTTGGGATCGGCCTCAAACCGACGGCGCAGTTCGGCATCGGCGTCTGGATCGGCGCTACGTGGAAACGTTCCGGACAGCTTGTAGGACACGAAGCCTTGGCGATCGCCGACCATCAGCACCTCGGGGCACTGGCCGGCCAGTCCCACATCGCCCAGGTCCAGGCAGAAGCTGCGGCTGTGGCCGCTTGCCGAGGGCACGCAGGACACCGAGCGCAACATGTCGAGGGCCGGCAGTGCGAGGCGACGGGCAACGGTCATTCGCTTGCGGGCATCGCCGTCGATCCAGGCCTGGGCACGTCGAACAGTCCGGAGATAGTCGTCCGGCGCCGACCGGTCGAGCGTCGAGGCAAACTGCACCGGGCGGTCGCCGCAGGTGCAGGCCGGCACGTCGATGACAATTGGCGCGCCGGCCATCGGCGTCCAGCTGTCCGGACCTACCTTGAGCGCGACGTCGGCGGCGCCGAGCCAGCAATCGGGAAAGGGCGACGGCCGTGCCTCTTCGATTCCGCCATTCAGGCCGAATCCAAAATAGCCGAAAACGCAGCGATCGATCTGGCGGGCAAGGAAATCGCCTGCCAGTGACCAGGCCTCGGCGCGGCCCTCGGGCATGATGGACAGAAACTCGCGTGCACCGGCGCAAGCGACCGCTGCCCGCTCGTCGCCATACAGGAAATACGGCCCGGAAGTCCCCGCCGCGCGCAGGGCCCGCAGCAGCCTGGCGCCGTTGCATCTGGCGTCGCGGCGCGTGCAGTGGACGGAAATCGGCGTGTCTTTGGTTGCCACGGTCAGGTTCGCGGCTGCCCGAAGGCGCGCTGGTAGTCGAAGGGCAGTGGGTCGCAGGCGCCGTTCTGGATAGCCGCCAGCCGCTCTGGCGCCACCGGAGCCGAAAACTGGGCATTGCGCATGACGACGCGGTGCACGAGCTGCTCCTCGACCAGTTCGCCGAGCAGGGCCCAGTCGGCGTCCGACAGGTCGCCGACCGACCCATGCAGGTCGCCGATGCCGCGCAGCATGTGGCCGAATTCATCGTTGAACACCACTTCGCAGGCCGCGGCGATCATCCGGTCGATACCGCCGCGCCCGGCGAGCTTCATGCCCTCCGAATAGAGCGTGCAATAGCCGCCCTCGGTGAAACGCTGCGCGCGCAGCCCCAGGTCGCCATGATCGCGCCGGTGGCGTGCGCGCAGCGCCTGCAGCGTGTCGTTCTCCGGCCATGCGCCCAGGCCGCGCAACGCCTCTGCGCTGGGAACCTGCCCCGACAGCGCCTCGTAGATGCCGGCGAAGCCCATGTAGTGGATGAATTCCTCGCGAAGCACGTCGAGTTCCTCGAGGAACTCGGCGCGGGAGTCCAGGCAGCCGACATGCTCGAAATTGCCATGCGCCCAGAGCAGGCTGGGCAGCGCGCCGTCGAGCAGTTCCTTGTACATCTGCCGCATCAGCCAGAGGCGGTCGGTGTCTTCGTTGCGGATCGGTGAATCCCAATAGGTCCGGACCACTTCCGCTTCGGCCGCCCACAGGCGCTCGCAGCGGTCGATCAGGCCGATGATGTGGGTGTTGATGGTCATTGTTCCGTGCGTTCCGCAGTGATCAGATAATGGCCATCGGTGTTGGGCACCGACGGCCCTGTGACGCCGGCCGGGCCGGCCGGCGCGCTGCGCTCGAACCTGTCCAGCCGGAACCCGGCGTTCTCGAACTGGGCGCGCAGGTCATCGGCCGAGCGTACGGGAAAAGCCCAAAAATTGCTCGCATGCCCTCGGGCCATGGCGACCACGTCGAGTTCGGCCGCTTCGGGCGGCAGCATGACCGGCGCCAGATCCGCCACCCGTTCGATGAAGGCCGCCGCCTCGGCGTCGGAGAAGCGGACCATCTCGCCTGGAAAATCGGGCCGCACGCGCTGGACCGTGACGACCCGGCCCCCGGGCCGCAGCACCCTAGCCCATTGTCCGACAAGCGACGCCCGGTCCGCATCGTTGAAATTGCCCATGAAGGCATGGGTGTAGACGGCGTCGAACGCGCCAGCCGGCAAGGGATCGAGCACGTCCTGGTGCAGTGTCTCGATCACGAGGCCGTGGCGCTCGGCATACCACTCGCAGACGCGCAACGGGGTCGCGCACCGGTCCAGCACCACATAAGTCAGCGGTGGATCGGAGGGCGCGCGGGCGTCGGCGATCAGCTTCAGCATGGAATAGTCGGCGGACCCGGTAATCAGCACCCGGCTGAACGACGGGTCCCCGCCCATCCGCGCCAGCTCGGCGGCATAGTGGGCGGCATTGACGCCCGAGGTGGACATGATGCCCAGCATCCTCAGCAGCTGCCAGGCGCCGTGATACCAGTCGCATCCGCCGCGTTCGCTGCCATGCTGGCACAGCCGGGGCGCCCAGCCATGCGCCAGCAGTGCCGATTCCAGCAATTCCTCGTCGGCTGGAGTCATGCCCGCGCGGATCGAGGCCGAAGTGGTCGTCATGAATCAACCATGCAGATGAACTCCTGGAACTTGCCATTGGGACCCTTGGGCAAGGGGCCTTCGACCTGTTCGATCGTGACTTCGAACGGGTGGTTGATCTTCTGGCGCACGAGCGCCGTGATCCAGTTCCTTTCGTCCTCGGTCAGCGGATGGTCGGCGACCGCTTTCATCTCCAGCCGACCCAGACTGACCTGGATGAACTGGTACTGCTTGACCAGGCGTGTTGCTTCCGGGTCGCGCATGCCGAATTGCGGCCAGAACTTGCTGCCGTCGGGCAGTTGCATCAGGTTGCGTTCGCGGCCGACGATGCGCCTGAGCACCGGCAGGCCCCGCTTGCAACCGCAGGGCTCGCCAACTTCGGCATAGTCCCGGATTTCGTACCGCAGCATGGCGGTCGCGAAATTGGCCATGTCGGTGACGACCACGCGGCCAATCTCGCCGGGCTGGCACGGCCGGCCGTCGGCGCCGATCACTTCCAGGACATGGCCCTCGGCTGTGCAGTGATAGTTGCCATGGGAACACTGCGAGGCCATCGACCCCATCTCCTCGGAGCTGTACTCGTCGAAGACAGGGATGTCCCAGCGGCTGCGCACGTCCGCCCGGAGATCCTCAGGGAGCGTCTCGCCCATGGACATGGCGCATTCCAGCCCGGCGGGCCGGTCGGGGGACAGGTCGATCAGCGCGCGCAGGTTGGAGGGATAGGTCAGCAGATAGGCTGGCTTGTACCGCTCGAGGAATTCAAGCTGCTCTTGGACCGGGACGTTGATCGGCAGGCCGACCGCCGGGCCGGTGTGGAACAGCGCGCTCATCTGCGCGCCCCAGCCCCGGTACCGCGCCGGTGCATCGACCGTGCCGGTCTTGATGTTGGCACGGATCGCCGCGAAGGTTTTCATGGTGTTGAGGCCGCGCCAGCCCAGGTTGCGAATGGTGACAGCGCCGCGCAGCGCGAAACACGCCGCCGTGCACCGCACCGCTACGGGCTGTCCGGTCGAACCCGACGTCCGCAGGGTCTTCACCGCGCCGTGGTCCTTGGGCGGCTCGCAGTAGATGCCCTCGGCATCACTCTGCATGTCGGCGCGGGTCAGCAGCGGCAGCGACGCGAGCACGTCGAACGCCGTGTTGCGGTTGATCTCGCGGCCCCGCAGCATGGGCGCAAAGTACGTGCTGGCTTCGGCGGCATGGCGCAGGCGCGCAGCAAGTTGCGCGGCCTGGAGCCGGCGCAACCGCTCGGGTTTCAGCCACTGGCTTCGCTCCAGCTGGCTCAGATAGGCGAAGGTCTGAGCCTGCCTCGGATCGATGACCGCCGGCCAGACAAGCGTATTCGAATGGGACCTGAGCAACCCTAACCCCCTCAGTTATCTCTCGACACTACAGGTTTTACGGAGGTTGCAACATCCCGGGACAACGCCTTGCTGCTCAGACGGGCAAGGCGAACGGGCGAGCCACCTCGAACGCCCTGGCGGCGCGCAGGATCAGGGATTCGGCACCCCAGGGTCCGACGATCTGCAGGCCGATGGGCAGGCCGGCCGCGGTGAAGCCGCAGGGGACGCTCGCGGCCGGCTGTCCGGTGATGTTGAAGGGGAAGGTAAACGGCGTCCAGGTGCGCTTGTAGGCCTCGCCTTCCGGGCCATAGACGCCGCGCCCGGCCTTGAACGGCGGCACAGGCGTGACCGGGCATAGCAGCAGGTCGAAACGTTCATGGAACCGGGCCATGAGCTGGGCGAGCGCGCCCCGGTCGGCCATGGCCTGGTAGTGCCGGAGGATGGATTGCTGCGCGCCCTTCTGCGCCGAGCGCACCAGGAACGGGTCGCTGGCGGCCAGCGCTTCCTCGGTCGCGTTTTCCAGGTAGCGCGCGATCATCGGCTGCCAGAAGGCGAGGAAGGTGCCGAGCTGGTTGTCGAAGCCCGGATCGGCCTCGGCCACGTCGGCGCCCAGCACGCGGAAGGTTTCCGCCGCGCCCTGCAGCGCCTGCGACACCTCGGGATCGAACGGGATCAGCCGCGCGCCGTCCCAGAACGCCATGCGCAGACCCTTTATACCGTCGTCGAGGCCGGCGGCGAAGTCGGCGTCGGGCGGCAGGGCGAGCGGATCGCGCGCGTCCGGCTGGGTGATGACGTTCATCATCAGCGCCGCGTCGGCGACCGTGCGGGTGATCGGCCCGGCCTGCGAGATCAGCGCGGAGACGCCGCCCGGATTGTGCGGCACCCGGTTCTGGGTAGGCTTGAGGCCGAACACGCCGCAGAACGCGGCCGGAATGCGCACCGAGCCGCCCGCGTCGGTGCCTACATGCAGCGCACCCATGCCGAGCGCGCAGGCCGCCGCCGCGCCGCCCGACGAGCCGCCCGGCGTCTTGTCCAGGTCCCACGGATTGCGGCTGACGCCGTAAAGCGCGCTGTCGGTGACGCCCTTCCAGCAGAACTCGGGCGTCGCGGTCTTGCCCAGGATGACGCCGCCCGCGCCGCGCAGCCGCGCGGTGACGGGCGCGTCCTGCTCGGCCCGGTGCGTCTCCGGGATCACCGGCGACGAATTGCGGCTGGGCCAGCCCTTGACGTCGATATGCTCCTTGATCGACAGCGGCACGCCGTCGAGCGGCCCCTTCGGCTTGCACTTGCTCCAGCGCGCCTCGGACTTTTCCGCCTCCTTCAGCGCTCCCTCGCGGTCGAGCAGGATGAAGGCGTTGACGCCCTCGTTGCGGTCGTCGATGCGGTCGAACACCGCCTTGGCCACCTCGACCGGCGACAGCGAGCCGTCCCTGAAGCGGGCCGTGAGTTCGATCGCCGACAGATGCACCAGGTCCGTCATCGCACCCTCCTCAGAAGCCCAGCGCCTGGCCGTCGTCGATGCGGACACCCGCGCCGGTCATGAAGTCGCCGGCCTCGGAGGCCAGCAGCAGCAACAGGCCGTTGAGGTCGGTGTCCTTGCCGATGCGGCGCATGGGCCAGCCCTTGATGTCCTTCTGCCCGGCTTCGCTGTCGTAGTACTCGCTGTTGATGTCGGTGCGGATGTAGCCCGGGTTCATGGCGTTCACCTTGATGCCGTAGCGGGCCCATTCCAGCGCCATGACCTGGGTCATCATCTGCACCGCCGCCTTCGACATGCAGTAGGTGATGCCGCCCTTCAGCTCCACATAGGAATGCATCGACGCGATATTGACGATGCGCCCCGGCGCGCCGCGGTCGATCATCCGCCTGGCCACTTCCTGGCTGAGGAAGAACGGCGCGCGCATGTTGGTATCCATCACCCGGTCGTAGTCTTCCTGGCTGATCTTCTGGCTGGCGCCCATGATGGTGATGCCGGAATTGTTCACCAGGCACCAGATCGGCCCGACCTTCTCCTCGGCCTCGGCGATGGCGGCGGCGCCTGCCGGAAGGTCGGTGACGTCGAAGGCGATGGGCCAGGCGAAGCCGCCCGCGTCGTTGATCTCCTTGGCCAGCGCCTCGAGCCGTTCCTTGCGGCGGCCGGTGATCACCACCTTCGCGCCCGCCTCGGCCAGGCACAGGGCGAACTGGCGGCCCAGGCCGCTGGTGGTGCCGGTGATGAAGCAGACCTTGCCGGTCAGGTCGAAATTGGGCAGCGCCATGGAGTGTCCCCGTCTGGTTCGTTCGGGCGGACGCTATTGGTCCGGCCCCTCAGCGTCAAGCCATCGGACCGGGATGCCCTCGCACGCAAGCGCGCCGAGACCTGCGATCCGGCGCGTCGGTGCGATGACGCCGCGAATGGCGTCAGCCGCTTTCCTGATATCTGCTAACATTGTCACCGAATCACCAGAAGCTTCGCGCGACGACGCGAAGGAGCCGGTTCAGCATTCACCTGGGGACACATCATGGATTTCGAGTTTAGCGACAAAGTGAAGCAATTGCAGGAGCGCGTCGGCGCGTTCATCTACGAGCACGTGGTGCCGGCCGAGAAGGTCTACGCCCAGCAGACCGAGGACGGCGGCCGCTGGTGCGTGCCGCCGGTGATGGAGGAGCTGAAGGCCAAGGCCAAGGCCGCCGGCCTGTGGAACATGTTCCTGCCGGAATCGAAGAAGGGCTTCGGCCTCTCCAACCTGGAATACGCGCCCATCGCCGAGCTGCTCGGCCATTCGGGGCTGGCGTCGGAGGCGTTCAACTGCTCGGCGCCCGACACCGGCAACATGGAGATCCTCGAGCGCTACGGCTCCGAGGAGATCAAGGAGAAGTGGCTGAAGCCGCTGCTCGAGGGCGAGATCCGCTCGGCCTTCGCCATGACCGAGCCGCTGGTCGCCTCCTCGGACGCCACCAACATCGAATCGAGCATCGTCCGCGACGGCGACGAATATGTCATCAACGGGCGGAAGTGGTGGACCTCGGGCATCATGGACCCGCGCTGCGCCGTGCTGATCTTCATGGGCAAGACCAATCCGGACGCGCCCAAGCACCAGCAGCAGTCGCAGATCGTCATCCCGCGCGACACCCCCGGCATCACCATCAAGCGCTCGCTGCCGGTGTTCGGCTATGACGACGCGCCGCACGGCCATGGCGAGGTGCTGTTCGAGAACGTCCGCGTGCCGGTCTCCAACATCCTGCTCGGCGAGGGCCGCGGCTTCGAGATCGCCCAGGCGCGACTCGGGCCGGGCCGCATCCATCACTGCATGCGCTCGATCGGCTCGGCCGAACGGGCGCTGGAGCTGATGTGCGCCCGCGCCGACAGCCGCGTCGCGTTCGGCTCCAAGCTTTCGGAAAAGGGCGTGGTCGAGGAGCAGATCGCCAACAGCCGAATCGAGATCGAGCAGGCTCGCCTGCTGGTGCTGAAGGCGGCGTGGATGATGGACAAGTACGGCAACAAGGTGGCCCGCAGCGAGATCGCCCAGATCAAGGTCGCGGTGCCGAACATGGCCATGAAGGTCATCGACCGGGCGATCCAGATCCACGGCGGCGGCGGCGTTTCCGCCGATTTCCCGCTGGCCCGCGCCTTTGCCGGCCAGCGCACCCTGCGGCTCGCCGACGGGCCTGACGAGGTGCATCGCCGCACCGTGGCGCAGGTCGAGCTGAAAAAACAGCGCGAGCGGCGCGAAAGACTGCACAATCTAGCCGCGGAGTGACTATATTCTTCTCTATCCACAACCCTCAACTTCACGCGGGCCCCCGGGTCCGCGTTTTCTTTTGCGGCGCCGGCCATCGGCGGCGGAATCATCCGTGAGGCGGCGGCGCGCGTAACACTCGAGAGTGTTTTCAGGCAAGGGCCGTTCAGTCCTCACTGAAACCTCTCTGAAGCGGAGGCCGGGACATGACGTGGATCCTCGTGGCGTGCGGACTGGCGGTGTGGGCCGCCATGACCCTGTTGTGGATCGTCAGCCTGGTGCGGCGCGACGCCAGCATCGCCGACGCATTCTGGGGGCCGGGCTTCGCGCTGGTCGCCGGCACGGCGCTGGCGCTGACGCCGC
>CAMDTB010000016.1 GCA_945907245.1 Rhizobium sp. Q54 | reverse complement strand
GAATACTTGGTCGCAACTGGGACGGACGTGAACGCCAAGAACCGAGACGGGGCCACCCCACTCGAGGAAGCAGCGGCCCGAAATCAACTAAGGGTCGTCGACCGATTGCTGAGCCTTGGCGCCAATCTTAATGTCGACACCCCGCTTACGAACGCCTTGTTCGGCTGCATCGCCGGATCCGCCATGGATGGTCACCCGGTACACCAAAGCGGCAATTCACCCAGTGATCGTCTCAAGATAGCACGACGGCTGCTGGACGCAGGTTTGGATCCGACAGTGCGATATGACTCGGACACCATGAAGCAGATGGATTCAGTCGCGTTTGCCTGGATGTTCGGACTGCGAGACATCGCGCGCCTGATCGCGGACAGGATCACGCACGGCGATGCAGCGCAGATTGAGGCGCTACTACTAGCGGCAGAGGAAACTGCAGAGCACAACACCGAGCCCGTGCCTAAGGACGAGGACTATCGTCCCTCTTAATGCAAGCGGTATGTCCGCTTTCCCGCCTCAGCAGCCAGGCTGGAATCGACCCAGTCCGGACGGTTACGGGCTGTTAGTACCTGAATTGCCTCCGGCCCATTGCGGCCGTCTGCATAGCCAGAGGCCTAGCCTTCAGGGCTGCTGCAGAAGGTCGTTGTCGATCCAATGAAAGAAGCCGTCCGCTTCCCGCATCAGATCTCCGCTTGCCATATCGAAGCAGAACACCGCCGATGGGTCCTTCTTGCTAAGACAATACCGCCAGGCCGCACCCACATCGGCAATCATGACGACGTCTCTGGACAGCCGAAATCCTCCTCTCAGAAGACCGAAAGCTCTTACATGGCTGGGAGTACGGTAAAGCTGGTAGCTTGGGTCCCTTGCAACGGCTTCCAACGGTTCCGGTTCGTAGATGTTCAGAAGAGGAGAGTTGCCAACGCCGATATCGGCTATGAATTGCAGGTACTGCTTCGATATCCATGGATATAGGCGCGCAATTTCGGCTACTCGCTGCGCGGGAACGACCTTCAATCCCGCCAGACGCCCGCCGGGGCATTTTTCATCCAAATATCGCTTTGCTTGATCCATAGTGAGGCCCAGCCAACTGCCATTGCCCAGTCAACGATGGCAATACACAGCTTCAGCCTAGACAATGGCCGGATCAATGCAATGGCCGCTTTCCACCGAGGCTGTGTGAAAACGACGTAGCCCTAGGATATCTGGCAATTTTGTTGCCCCCGAGGGCTTTGTCTTGAATCATTCGTGCTTTCGGGGGCCGTGTGGTGAACAGAAATTCCAAACCGGAGACAGCTAATCGGGTTTTCACACAGCCTCCACCCATAGCGGACTCTGCGCCAGGAAACGGTCAACGCCAACCGACCGCTTTCCGGCTAGAGCCGAAGACAGATATTCCGAGCTTTGCGGAGATGGCTTAAGCCACTGCCAGCCGGCCGAGCTTCTTCTGCTTGCGGCGCATCAGGTGCCAGGCGACCGGGAGGCTGAACTTCACCACCGGGCTGGCGGTGTTGAAACCCACGGCGCGCAGCATCATGCGGACGCCCTTTTCGACGTGGGCGCGCCGGTAGAGGCCGTAGGCGCCGCTCTCATAGGCCGCCGCGCAGCGCTCGCGCTCGTAGGGCTCCTGGCTGACCGGCGCGATGTTGGCGGCGTAGTAGGCATAACCGAACTCGTCGTCGCCAACCTCGGCGATGCGCTCGACCAGGATCTTCAGCCGCGCCATGCGGGTGATGCTGTCGCCGCGCGCCTCGTAGGCGTCCAGATGGCTGCGGAACAGCTTGTAGTGGCGCACCTCGTCGGCGGCGATGTTGCGGGCGATCTGCCTGAGCACCGGCTCGTCCACCGTGTCGTGCATGGCGGAATAGAACGAGGTCGTGCCGCTTTCGACGATGCAGCGGGCGAACAGCTCGCCCGGCTTGGAGCCGCGGGTCGACTGATCTGATTCCAGCGGCACCTGCTGGTAGCAGGCGCGGAACGTCTCGAGGGCCTTATCGAGGTCATAGGACGGATCGGCCATGGACGCCCAGCGGGCGAGCGCGCGGCCGTGCTGCACTTCCTCGTCGCCCCACAGCCGGACCGCGTCGCACAGCGGGTCGTCGCCGCGGAACACGTTGCACAGATAGGTGACGTAATCGGGTGCGTTGGCCTCGACCAGCGACGCGGCCTTGATGGTCGCGAGCAGCTGCCGGTCCACCAGCTCGGGACGGAACGCGCTCCAGTCGATATCGTCGAGAGTCCAATACCGGCTCAATGCCACCCCGTTTCGCTGCTGCTGGCGGAACTGCGCGCTATTCTACGGCGCTGAGCAATTCGTTCAAGCTGTCATGCAGCGCCTGGGCGCGGGCACGGTCGGCATCGGTCTTGGCCAGCGAGACATCCTCGGCGGCATTGCGCACTTCCTGGGCCAGCGCGGCGCGGTCCAGCTCGGCCAGGTTGGTGGCGTGCTCGGCGAGCAGGGTGATCCGGTCGCCGGTCACGTCGACGAAGCCGCCGCGCACGAAGATCCGGGTGCTGGGCGCGCCGCCCCACGTCGCGTAGACGTCGACGACGGCCGCGCGCAGGGTGGAGATGAGCGGCATGTGGCCGGGCATCACCGTCATGTCGCCTTCGGTGCCGGGCACCATCACCGCCTCGACCTGCGCCGACATCAGCAGGCGGTCGGGGGAGACGAGTTCGAACGAAAGTGTGTCTGCCATGATGGTGCTCTCCGGCGGCTGCTATCAGGCCGCTTCGGCCGCCATGCGCTCGGCCTTGGCCACCGCTTCCTGGATGTTGCCGACCATGTAGAAGGCGGCTTCCGGCAAATGATCGTATTCGCCGCTGACCAGCGCCTTGAAGCCCTTGATGGTGTCTTCGAGCGACACCAGCTTGCCCGGCGAGCCGGTGAACACTTCGGCGACGTGGAACGGCTGGCTGAGGAAGCGCTGGATCTTGCGGGCGCGGGTCACGGTCAGCTTGTCGTCTTCCGACAGCTCGTCCATGCCCAGGATGGCGATGATGTCCTGCAGGCCCTTGTAGCGCTGCAGCGTCTCCTGCACGCGGCGGGCGACCTGGTAGTGCTCGTCGCCGACGACGCGCGGGTCGAGGATGCGCGAGGTGGAATCGAGCGGATCCACGGCCGGGTAGATGCCCAGCTCGGCGATCTGGCGCGACAGCACGGTGGTCGCGTCAAGATGCGAGAACGAGGTGGCCGGCGCCGGGTCGGTCAGATCGTCGGCGGGCACGTAGATGGCCTGCACCGAGGTGATCGAGCCCTTGTTGGTCGTGGTGATGCGCTCCTGCATGGCGCCCATGTCGGTCGCCAGCGTCGGCTGATAGCCCACGGCCGAGGGAATGCGGCCGAGCAGCGCCGACACTTCCGAACCCGCCTGGGTGAAGCGGAAGATGTTGTCGACGAAGAACAGCACGTCCTGGCCTTCCTGGTCGCGGAAATACTCGGCGACGGTCAGGCCCGACAGCGCGACGCGGGCGCGGGCGCCCGGCGGCTCGTTCATCTGGCCGTACACCAGCGCCACCTTGGACTCGCCGCCGTCGAGCTGGATGACCTTGGATTCGATCATTTCGTGATAGAGGTCGTTGCCCTCGCGGGTACGCTCGCCCACGCCGGCGAACACCGAGTAGCCGCCATGCGCCTTGGCGACGTTGTTGATCAGCTCCATGATCAGCACGGTCTTGCCCACGCCGGCGCCGCCGAACAGGCCGATCTTGCCGCCCTTGGCGTAAGGCGCCAGCAGGTCGACGACCTTGATGCCGGTGACGAGGATTTCGGTTTCGGTCGACTGGTCGACGAATTCGGGCGCCATGGCGTGGATCGGGGCCCGGACCTCGGTCTGGATCGGGCCGCGCTCGTCCACCGGCTCGCCGATGACGTTCATGATGCGGCCCAGCGTCGCATGGCCGACCGGCACCGTGATCGGCGAACCCGTATCGGTGACGTCCTGGCCGCGGACGAGGCCGTCGGTGGTGTCCATGGCGATGGTGCGTACGGTCGCCTCGCCCAGGTGCTGCGCCACTTCGAGCACCACGCGGTTGCCGTGATTGTCGGTTTCGAGCGCGCTCAGGATGGCCGGCAGGTGCCCGTCGAACTGAACGTCGACGACGGCGCCGATAACCTGGGTGATGTGGCCGGTGAGATTGTTGGTCATGGTCTAGCTCCCGTTCGGGGTCTACAGCGCTTCGGCGCCGGCGATGATTTCGATCAGTTCCGTCGTGATGACGGCCTGCCGGGTACGGTTGTAGGTCAGCGTGAGGCCGTTGATCAGCTCGCCGGCGTTGCGCGTCGCGTTGTCCATGGCGGACATGCGCGCGCCCTGCTCGGACGCCGCGTTCTCCTGCAGCGCCCGCAGCACCTGTACGGCAAGGTTCCGCGGCAGCAGCTCACGCAGGATGGTTTCCTCGTCGGGCTCGAACTCGTAGACGGCAAGGCCAAGGCCTTCGTTGATCGAGCCGGCGGGGACTTCCGGGATCTGCGCCGGAATCAGCTGGATCTCGGTGACGATCTGGCTGATCACGGACTGGAACCGGTTGTAGAACAGGCTGCAGACGTCGAACTCGCCGGCTTCGAACATGGCGATGATCCGCTCGGCCACCGGCTGCGCCTGGGCGAAGCCGATCTGGCGCAGACCGGGATATTCGATGACGTCGACGATCAGGTTGCCGTAGTTGCGGCGCAGCTGGATGGCGCCCTTGCGGCCGACGGCGAGGATCTTGACCGTCTTGCCCTCGCGCTTCAGGCGCTCGATCTTCTGGATCGCGGCCCGCACGATGGACGAGTTGAACGCGCCGCACAGGCCGCGCTCGGCGGTGGCAACGACCAGCAGGTGGACGTCGTCCTTGCCGTTGCCGACGAGCAGGCCGGGCGCGCCCGGCTGGCCCAGCAGCGAGCCGGCCAGCGACGCCAGCACCTTTTCCATGCGCTGGGCGTAGGGACGTCCCGCTTCCACCGCTTCCTGCGCGCGGCGCAGCTTGGAGGCCGCCACCATCTGCATGGCGCGAGTGATCTTCTGCGTCGACTTGACGCTTTTGATCCGGTTCCTCAGGTCCTTGAGGCTAGCCATTCAATGGGTCCCGCCGTATTTCGTTCAGGGCCTAGGCGAAGGTCTTGGAGTACTGGTCGAGCGCATCGCGCAGCTTCGACCGGATCTCATCGGTGACTTCGCGCTTCTCACGGATGCCCGCCAGGATGTCCGAGTTGACACCACGCAGCTGGCTGAGGAAGCCCTTCTCGAACCGGCCCACGTCGGAGACGGGGATGCGGTCAAGGTAGCCGTTTACGCCGGCGAAGATCACCGCCACCTGCTCCTCGACGGGCATGGGCTGGAACTGGCCCTGCTTGAGCAGCTCGGTGAGGCGCGCGCCGCGGTTCAGCAGGCGCTGGGTCGAGGCGTCCAGGTCCGAGCCGAACTGGGCGAAGGCCGCCATTTCGCGGTACTGGGCCAGCTCGAGCTTGATGGTGCCGGCGACCTGCTTCATCGCCTTAATCTGGGCGGCCGAACCGACGCGGGACACCGAAAGGCCGACGTTGATGGCCGGGCGGATGCCGCGATAGAACAGCTCGGTTTCCAGGAAGATCTGGCCGTCGGTGATCGAGATCACGTTGGTCGGGATGTAGGCCGACACGTCGCCGGCCTGGGTCTCGATGATCGGCAGCGCGGTCAGCGAACCGGCGCCGAAGGCGTCGCTCAGCTTCGCCGCGCGCTCCAGCAGGCGGGAGTGCAGGTAGAACACGTCGCCCGGATAGGCTTCGCGGCCCGGCGGGCGGCGCAGCAGCAGCGACATCTGGCGGTAGGACACGGCCTGCTTCGAGAGATCGTCATAGATCATCAGGGCGTGCATGCCGTTGTCGCGGAAGAACTCGCCCATGGCGCAGCCGGCATAGGGCGCCAGGAACTGCAGCGGCGCGGGCTCGGAGGCCGTGGCGGCGACGACGATGGTGTATTCCAGCGCGCCGGCGTCCTGCAGCGTCTTGACGATCTGCGCGACGGTCGAGCGCTTCTGGCCGATGGCGACGTAGACGCAGTAGAGCTTCTTCGACTCGTCGTCGCCGGCGTTGATCGCCTTCTGGTTCAGGATGGTGTCGATGGCGACGGCGGTCTTGCCGGTCTGGCGATCGCCGATGATCAGCTCGCGCTGGCCGCGTCCGATCGGCACCAGGCTGTCGATGGCCTTCAGGCCGGTCTGCACCGGCTCGTGCACCGACTTGCGCGGGATGATGCCCGGCGCCTTCACGTCGACCAGGCGGCGCTCGGTGGACTCGATCGGGCCCTTGCCGTCGATCGGGTTGCCCAGCGCGTCGACGACGCGGCCGAGCAGGCCCTTGCCGACGGGGACGTCGACGATGTCGCCGGTCCGCTTGACGGTGTCGCCTTCCTTGATGTCGCGGTCGGTGCCGAAAATCACGACGCCGACATTGTCGACTTCCAGGTTCAGCGCCATGCCCTTGATGCCGCCGGGGAATTCCACCAGCTCGCCGGCCTGCACGTTATCGAGGCCGTAGACGCGGGCGATGCCGTCACCGACCGACAGCACGCGGCCGATCTCGGAAACCTCGGCGCCGGCGCCGAAATTGTTGATCTGTTCCTTGAGGATATCGGAGATTTCTGCGGCGCGGATGTCCATCAGCCAATCCCTTTCATGGCAAGCTGCATATTGGAAAGCTTCGTGCGAAGCGAATTGTCGATCATGCGCGACCCGACGCGGACCACGAGGCCGCCCAGCAGGCTGGGATCGACGGTGGTCTCGAGCTGGATCTTGCGGCGGAGTTGCGTGGACAGGGTGTCGCGCAGCTCTTCGGTCTGACTGACGGTCAGCGGATAGGCCGAACTGACCTGGGCGGTCATCTCGCCGCGGAAGTCGGCCAGCAAAGCGGTGAACGCGTCGATCATGCCGCGCAGGGCGAACAGGCGGCGGTTCTTCGCGACCACGGACAGGAAGCGCTTGGTGAGGTCGCTGGCGCCCGCCTTGTCGAGCACCGCGCCGATGGCGCGGGTCTGCTCGTCGCGCGAGAACAGCGGGCTGCGGACCAGTTCGGTCAGATCGGCGCTCTCGCCGAGCAGGCGCTTCAGGTCGGTCAGGTCCTGGTGGACAGTGTCCAGCGACCCGGCATCCTTCGCCAGGTCGAACAGCGCGGCGGCGTAACGCCCCGCCACACCCGATGTCATGGAACTATTGGCTGCCAAGTTGGCGACTCTTCGTTGAGACGTTCTTCGGGGTGGAATGACCCGCCAAACCGGCGGATTTCCTCATATTTCTTAGGCACTCGCCGGGTATTCGCACCCGCGAGACGGCCGGAGTGTTAACACAGCGGTATGCTCCATGCAACCGAGTCAGGGCGGCATTTTTGAAGGGCTGACCAGCGTTCACAGAAAGCTGTAGGGGTCGATGTCGACAGCGACCCGAACACTACTCTTTTCAGGCACTTGCGCCAGCCAGCCGCGTATCAGGGCCTGCATGTCGACACTCCGCCTGGCCCTGATCAGGAAGCGGTGGCGGAAGCGCCCGCGCAGCCTCGCATAGGGCGCCGGCGCCGGCCCCATCACGGTGAAATCGGCGCCGCGCGGGGCGCGCGACGACAGTGCCCGGGCGTGGGCCGCCACGTCGGCCTCGTTCACGCCCGACAGGATCAGCGCCGCCAGCCTGCCATAGGGCGGCCAGCCCGCCGCTTCCCGCTCGGCCGCCTCGTTGCGGTAGAACGCCGGGCCGTCGCCGCCGATCAGCGCCTGCATCACCGGATGCTCGGGCATGTAGGTCTGCACCAGCACCCGGCCCGGCCGCTCGGCGCGGCCCGCGCGGCCGGCCACCTGCCACAGCTGCTGGTAGGTGCGCTCGCCGGCCCGCAGGTCGCCGCCCGACAGGCCCAGGTCGGCATCGACGATGCCGACCAGGGTCAGCATGGGGAAATGGTGGCCCTTGGTGACCAGCTGGGTGCCGATGACGATGTCGAGCTGGTGCTTCTCGATGCGCTCGATGAACGCCTGCGCCTCCCGGGCGGTGCGGACGGTGTCGCTGGCCATGATGGCGACGCGCGCGCCGGGGAACTGGGCCTCCACTTCCTCGGCGAGGCGCTCCACGCCGGGGCCATAGGCGATGATGGTGCCTTCGGCGCCGCATTTCGGGCACTGCTTCGGCATCGGCATGGAGAAATCGCAGTGGTGGCACTGCAGCCGGTTGCCGAAGCGGTGGACCACCAGCGGCGCCGAGCAGTTGTCGCGCATCACCCGGTTGCCGCAGGCCCTGCAGATGGCCGCCGGCGCATAGCCGCGACGGTTGAGGAACAGCAGAGACTGCTCGCCGGCTTCCAGGTTGGCGCGCAGGTCCGCTTCCAGCCGGGGCGAGATCCAGCGGCCGCGCGCGGTGTCCTCGCGCCGCATGTCGACCGCCTCGATCAGCGGCATGGTCGCGCCGCCGTGGCGGGTCGGCAGGTGGACCCGCTCGTACTTGCCGGTCCAGCAATTGACCATGGTCTCCAGCGAGGGAGTCGCCGACACCAGCACGATCGGGCACTTCATCAGCGAGGCGCGCACCACCGCCATGTCGCGGGCATGGTAGATCACCTGCTCCTCCTGCTTGTAGGCAGGGTCGTGCTCCTCGTCGACGACGATCAGCGACAGGCTCCGGAACGGCAGGAACAGCGCCGAGCGGGCGCCGACGACGACCCGCGCCGCGCCAGACGCCGCACCCATCCACGCGGCGCGGCGGGCCCGGCCGGTCAGGTCCGAATGCCACGACATGGGCTTGGCGCCGAACCGGGTCTCGAACCGGTCGAGCAGCTGGTTGGTCAGCGCGATCTCGGGCACCAGCACCAGCACCTGACCGTCGCGGTCGTGCCGCAGCGCCTCGGCGATCGCCTCGAAATAGACCTCGGTCTTGCCCGACCCGGTGACGCCTTCGAGCGCCAGCGCCGCGAATCCGCCGCCGATTCTGGCGGCAAGCGCCGAGGCCGCCGCGTGCTGCTCGGCGGACAGCACGGGTCCCGGTGTTTCCGGATCGGGCGGCGGCTCCATGAAGCCGGCGTCCGGATCGTTCTCGATGGCCTCCAGCACGCCCTGCCCGGCAAGGGCGCGAACAACGCCGTCGCTGACGGAGGCGGCTTCGGCGATATCGGCAACCGTGCGCGGCGGCCCGTCCCGCAGCAGGTCAATCACCCGCTGGCGCGCGCCGGTCATGCGCTCCGGCTCCAGGCCGCTCAGCGCGTAGGTGATGACCGGCCTGGACGGCTGGAACAGCGACGGCGTGGCGATCGCCATGCGCAGCACCGAGCCCAGCGGCGCCATGGTGTAGCGCGACACCCATTCGATGAACCGCCGCGTCGACGCGGGCAGCGGCGGCAGATCGACGCGGCCGTGCACGGTGCGCAGCTTTTCCGGATCGGCCGGCGGCGCGTCGGCATCGTCGTCCCAGACCACGCCGATGCGGCGTTTGGTGCCCAGCGGCACCTCGACGAAATCGCCCGCTTGCAGGTTCGTCTCTGGCGGAGGCCGGTAGTCATATGCTAGGTCCAGCCCGAGCGGCAGCAGCACACGCACGGTCGCGGCATCCGCCGACCTCCCGGCCTCCGGCAACTCGCTTTTGATGGGATGCAGCCTTGGCAGGGTCCTGCGCCTCTCTTAGAATCGCCCCCAAGGGGCCCAACAACCGAACCGAGGAATACCCTTCATGAAGTTTTTCGTCGACACCGCCGACATCGCGGAAATTCGCGATCTCGCCGAAAGCGGTTTGCTGGACGGCGTGACGACGAACCCGACGCTGGTCGCCAAGGCCGGACGCGACTTCAACGACATCCTGCGCGACATCTGCGCCGTGGTCGATGGCCCGGTGAGCGCCGAGGTCACCGCCACCGACGCCAAGGGCATGATCGCCGAGGGCGAGAAGCTGGCCACCATCGCCGACAACATCACGGTGAAGGTGCCGCTGACCATCGACGGCCTGAAGGCCTGCCGGCACCTGACCTCGAACGGCACCATGGTCAACGTCACCCTGTGCTTCTCGGCGGTCCAGGCGCTGATGGCCGCCAAGGCGGGCGCGACCTTCATCTCGCCCTTCGTCGGCCGGCTGGACGACATCTCGCAGGACGGCATGGCGCTGATCAACGACATCCGCCAAATCTACGACAACTACGATTCGTTCAGCACCGAGATCCTGGTGGCAAGCGTGCGCAACCCGACCCATGTGCTGCGCGCCGCGCTGATCGGCGCCGACGTCTGCACCATCCCGCCGGCGACCTTGCGCCAACTCGTCAAGCACCCGCTGACCGACGCGGGCCTTCAGGCGTTCCTCGCCGACTGGGCGAAGACCGGCCAGAAGATCGGCTGAGCCATGGCCGGCGCCAAACACACGAGGGAATCGGTTCTCGCCTGGCTCGACAAGCACCCGGACGTGCTGGCCGAGCTGCTCCCGGGCACGGCCGAGAAGGATCCCGGCGTCGTCGATTTCCAACGCCACCTGATCGACCGGCTGCGCGGCACCCTGTCGCAGCGCACCGCCGACCGGGACGCGCTGGTCGAGACCTCGCGCGGCAACCTGGCAAGCCAGCACCAGGTGCACGAGGCGACCCTGGGCCTGGTTCGGGCAAGCACCTTCGACGAGCTGGCCTGGTTCGTCAGCCGCGAACTGCACGACTATCTGCATGTGGACGTGGCGGTGCTGTGCCTCGACCACCGGAGCGTCTGGCCCGAGCGCAAGATGGACTCGGTGCTGCTGCTGCCGGCCATGCTGCTGGAAAGCCCCTTCGCGCCCGGCCAGACCGTGAACCTGGGGCCGCTGCGCGATGAATCCGAGGAGTTCTTCGGCCCCGCCACCAGCCTGATCCGCTCGCAGGCCATGGTGAAGCTCGACCTGGGCGCCAACCTGTCGGGCCTGCTGGCGCTCGGCGACCGGGATCCCGCGACATTCGAGGCCGGCCACGCCACCCAGCTGGTGCGCTTCATGGGCGACGTGATGGCGCTCCGGCTGCAGCAGCTACTGCCCCAGAGCCAGGCGCCGGAGGCGACGCGGTGGTCGCGGCCGGAGAGCTGATACAGCGACTTCTTGCCTCCCTGGCCGCCGACGACACGGCGGCGCCGCTGGCCCGCGACTGGGTCCGGCACATGGCCAGCGAACGGCGCCTCGCCGACAACACCCTGACTTCCTATTTGCGCGACCTGCAGGACTTCTTCGCCTTCCTGCAGCGCCACCACGGCGGCGCGGTCAGCAAGCCCATGCTGGAAGGCCTCGGCGTGCCCGACTTCCGCGCCTGGCTGGCGACCCGCCGCAAAGGGGGCCAGTCGTCGCGCTCGTCAGCGCGGGCGCTGTCGGCGGTGCGCAGCTTCTACCGATTCCTGGGGCGCGCCAACATCCTGACCAACGGAGCCGTACAGGCGGTATCAACCCCGAAAATTCCGCATTCCGTGCCGAGGCCGCTATCGGTGGTCAGCGCGCTCGCCGTGGTCGACGAGGTCGGCTCGCTGAGCGACGAGCCCTGGGTCGCCGACCGGGACACCGCCATCATCACCCTGCTCTATGGCTGCGGCCTGCGCATCTCGGAGGCGCTGGGTCTGAAGCGCCGCGAGGCGCCCACCGGGCAATCGATGGTCGTCAGGGGCAAGGGCGGCAAGCAGCGGCTGGTGCCGGTGCTACCGGTTGTGCGGGACGCCATCGCCACCTATGTCGCCGCCTGCCCGTTCACGCTGGAGCCCGAAGGCCCGCTGTTCATCGGCGTGCGCGGCAAGCAGCTCAACCCCGGCATCATCCAGCAGCGCATCCGCATGCTGCGCGGCGCGCTGGGCCTGCCCGATTCGGCCACGCCCCACGCCCTGCGCCATTCCTTCGCCACCCACCTGCTCGCCTCGGGCGGCGATTTGCGCACCATCCAGGAGCTGCTGGGCCATGCCTCGCTGTCGACCACCCAGCACTACACCGAGGTGGACACGGCGCGGCTGCTGTCCATCTATGATTCGGCGCATCCGCGGGCAGGCTGAGGGCGGCATCCATGAAGCATGAGGTTTCAAGATCGAACGGGCTTCATGTGGGTCCCTCGCGCCTTGGCGGGCGCGGCCTGTTCGCCGGGAGCGGCATCGCGGCGGGCGAGCTGGTCACCTCGGCCAGCGTGCTGGTGCTGCCGCCGGAGCAGACCGCCCACGTCGATGAGGGCCTGTTGCGCCACTACGTGTTCGACTGGACGCCCGACGCCAAGACCACGCAATACGCCGTGGCGTTCGGAGAGATCTCGTTCTGCAACCACGCCGCCCAACCCAATTGCCGTTTCGAGCTGGACCGGGAACGGCTGTGCGTCAGCCTCTACGCCGCCCGCGACCTCAAGGAAGGCGAGGAGCTGACCATCGACTATGCCTATGAGGAATTTCCGTTCGACGTGGTCGAGGGATAAGGACCCTCAGCCGAACCGCGCTGCCGAATCTCGAACTCTCATACAAGCGCCTTAAGCAATTCAGTGATCTTGCGAAGGACGGCGATGAACACCATCACCTTCGCGACGCCCGCCCAGAAGCGCCTTCCACCCCGGTCCGGGTGGCGATCGGCAGACCGCCATATTCCAACGAGTTGCCAAACGGCCACAACCTCTAGGAGGCCGAAAACAGCGTACCTCACTCCAATGTCGCCGCCTGATTCCGGGACGTCGGCAGACTTGTTCAGCATCCCGAGCACGAGCGCATAGCACGCGATCGACACAATGACGCCGTTTACCCAATAAGATATGCCGAGGGCCAATTCACCTCGCCAGTGTCGCGCGACGTAGGAGTCATCGCGCTTGGACAACTGGTCTGATTTCGTCTCGGGTTGGCTGGACAGGCCCGCTACTGAAGCCTGAAGAGAACTGGCATCTTGGTCATCATTCATTGGATACCGCCCTAAACTATCGTCTCAACCTTTAAGATGAGCTGACCGAATACTCCCACATCGAGCCAACGAGATTACCATTGATGAGAGAGTAACGAATGTAGCTTTTTCCAGCAATCGCGCGGCGCCCAAACGAAAGGGCACCGCGATGACGGTGCCCTTCGAAGAACTGGGTTCCCGCGTGCGCGGGAATGACGAGCTTTTTTAGAAGTGGATGGCCCGTCCCGCCACCGCCAGCGCGGCTTCCTTCATGGCTTCCGACAAGGTCGGGTGCGCGTGGCAGGTCATGGCGATGTCCTCGGCCGAAGCGTCGAACTCCATGGCCAGGACCGCCTCGGCGATCAAATTGCCGGCATCGGCGCCGATGATGTGGACGCCAAGAACCCGGTCGGTCTTGGGGTCCGCCAGGATTTTGACGAAGCCTTCCGGATGCAGGCCGACCTTGGCCTTGGCGTTGGCCATGAACGGGAACTTGCCGACCTTGTATTCGGCGCCCGCCTTCTTCAGCTCCTCCTCGGTCTTGCCGACCGAGGCCACTTCCGGAGCGGTGTAGATCACATTCGGGATGGCGTCGTAGTTCACATGGCCCACCTTGCCGGCGATGGTGTCGGCGACCGCAACGCCCTCTTCCTCGGCCTTGTGGGCGAGCATGGGGCCGGCGATGACGTCGCCGATGGCGTAGATGCCGGCGACGTTGGTGCGCCGGTGATCGTCGGTCTGCACCAGGCCGCGGTCGGTGACGGTGACGCCCGCCTTGTCGAGGTTAAGGCCCGCCGTGTAGGCCTTGCGGCCCACCGAAACCAGCACGTAGTCGGCCTCCAGCACCTCGGCGTCGCCGCCCTTGGCGGGTTCGACGGTGACCTTCAGGCCGCTGCCCGCTTCCTCGACCTTGGTGACCTTGGTGCCGGTCTTCATGGTGAAGCCCTGCTTGCGCAGGATCTTGTCGAATTCCTTGGCGACCTCGTCGTCGACGCCGGGCACGATGCGGTCGAGGAACTCCACGACCGTGATCTTCGCGCCGAGGCGGGCCCAGACCGAGCCCAGCTCGAGGCCGATGACGCCGCCGCCGATCACCACCAGGTGCTTGGGCACCTCGGGCAGCGAAAGGGCGCCGGTCGAGGACACGACGCGCTTCTCGTCGATGGTCACGCCGGGGATCGATGCGGGCTCGGAACCTGTGGCGATGATGACGTTCTTCGCGGTCACCGTGGAGGTGGAGCCGTCCTCGGCCTTCACCTCGATGGTGTTCTTGTCCTTGAAGCTGCCCCAGCCCTTCAGGTAGTCGACCTTGTTTTTCTTGAACAGGCTCTCGATGCCGCGGGTGAGGCCTTTCACCGTGTCGTCCTTGTAGGCCATCATGGCCGGCAGATCGAGTTCGACCGAGCCGACCTTGATGCCGATCTTGGCATGGGTGTGGCTGGTGGCCTCGAACTGCTCGGACGCGTGCAGCAGGGCCTTCGACGGGATGCAGCCGACGTTGAGGCAGGTGCCGCCCAGCGCACCACGGCCCTCGATGCAAGCCGCCTTCAGGCCGTTCTGCGCCGCACGGATCGCCGCGACATAGCCGCCGGGGCCGCCGCCGATCACCACCACATCATATTCGCTCATCATTTCCCTCGTTTATTAGTGCCTGCTGCCGGGTGCTACAGATCGAGCAGCATCCGGTGCGGGTCTTCGAGACATTCCTTGACGCGGACCAGGAAGGTAACCGCCTCGCGCCCATCGACAATACGGTGATCATACGACAGGGCAAGGTACATCATGGGCCGCACCACGATCTGGCCGTCCACCACCACCGGCCGGTCCTGGACCTTGTGCATGCCGAGGATGCCGGACTGTGGCGGGTTGAGGATCGGTGTCGACATCAATGATCCAAATACGCCGCCATTGGAGATCGTAAAGGTGCCACCCTGCAGGTCTGCCAGGGCGAGTTTGCCGTCCCGCGCCTTGGCGGCCATGTCGCCGATGGCCTTTTCGATGCCCGCGAGGCCGAGCGCGTCCACATCGCGGATCACCGGCACGACCAGGCCACCGGGCGACGACACGGCGATGCCGATATCGTAGTGGTTCTTGTAGATGATGGTGTCGCCGTCCACCTCGGCGTTGACCGACGGGATTTCGTGCAGCGCCATCACGCAGGCCTTGGCGAAGAACGACATGAAGCCCAGGCGCACGCCGTGCTTCTTCTCGAACAGGTCGCGATATTCGTTGCGCATGGCGATCAGCGCCGTCATGTCGACCTCGTTGAACGTGGTCAGCATGGCGGCGGTGTCCTGCGCCTCCTTCAGCCTTTTCGCGATGGTCTTGCGCAGGCGGGTCATCTGCACCCGCTCCTCGCGCTCGCCGGTCTGGCGGGGCTGGGATGTCGCGGGGCGCGCGGCGGGCGGGGCGGCGGCGGGCGCCGCGTCCGCCTTCGGCGCTTCCATGGCCTTCAGAACGTCGCCCTTGGTGATGCGGCCGCCGCGGCCGGTACCGTCGATGGTGCTGGGATCGAGCTTGGCCTCCTCGATCAGGCGGGCGGCGGATGGCGCCATGGACGCGGCTTCGCGCCCCATTTCCCCGGGATCGTGCTCCTCGGCGGGCGGCTCGGGCAGGGCTGATGGCTGCGGCGCCGGCCTGGCGGCCGCGGTCTTCGGCGCAGCCTTGGCGTCGGCCTTGGGTTCCGGTTTGGGCTCGGGCTTCGGTTCGGCCCTGGCGGCGGGCTTTGCGCCATCACCCTTGCCGATGGAGCCAATCACGGCGCCGACCTGAACGGTTTCGCCCTCGTTGACCTGCAGGTCGCCCAGTACGCCTGAAGCGGGCGCGTTCACCTCGACGGCGACCTTGTCGGTTTCGAGCTCGACGAGCGGCTCGTCCTGCTCCACCGCGTCGCCGGGCTTCTTGTACCACTTGGCGACGGTCGCCTCGGTGATCGACTCACCCAGCGTGGGGACGACGATGTCGGTCATGCGGCCTGTCCTTTCCTAACCCATCAACGCGTCGTGAACGATCCGCGCCTGCTGTTCCTTGTGACGCGACAGCAGGCCGGTCGCCGGGGACGCGGCGGCCTTCCTGCCCACATAGACGGGCCGCTTCACGAAATGGTCGAGATCCTCGAGCGTCTTTTCGATGAACGGCTCGACGAAGGTCCAGGCGCCCATGTTCTGCGGCTCCTCCTGGCACCAGATGACCTTGGCCCGCGGGAACCGCTCCAGCTCCTCCAGCAGGGAATCGCCAGGGAACGGATAGAGCTGCTCGACGCGCGTCAGGTAGACGTCGTGCAGCTTCCTGGCCTCGCGCTCCTCCAGCAGGTCGTAATAGACCTTGCCCGAGCAGATCACGACGCGGGTGATCTCGTCGTCGGGCTTCAGCTTGCCATAGCCTTCGCTCTCGGTCTGGGCGTGATCCGGCATGATGCGGTGGAACGAGGTGCCGCGCGCCATGTCCGACAGGTGCGAGACGCACAGCTTGTGGCGCAGCAGGCTCTTGGGCGTCATCAGCACCAGCGGCTTGCGAAACTCGCGGTGCATCTGCCGGCGCAGGATATGGAAATAGTTGGCGGGCGTGGTGCAGTTCGCGACCTGCCAGTTGTCCTCGGCCGACATCTGCAGATAGCGCTCGAGACGGGCCGAGGAATGCTCGGGACCCTGGCCCTCGAAGCCGTGCGGCAGCAACAGGACGAGGCCGCTCATGCGCAGCCACTTCAACTCGCCTGCGGCAAGAAACTGGTCGATGATCACCTGGGCGCCGTTGGCGAAGTCACCGAACTGGGCCTCCCACAGCACCAGTGCATTCGGCTCGGCCAGCGAGAACCCATATTCGAAGCCCATCACGGCCGCTTCCGACAGCATGGAGTCGATGACCTCGAACTTGGCCTCGTCGCTCACATGGTCGAGCGGCGTATAGCGATCGCCGGTGACCTGGTCGGTGAACACGGCGTGCCGCTGCGAGAATGTGCCGCGGCCGGAATCCTGCCCGGAGAGGCGCACGTGGAAGCCTTCGTCCAGCAGCGAGCCGAACGCCAGCGCCTCGGCCGTTGCCCAATCGATGCCGGTACCGCTTTCCAGCGTCTCGCGCTTGCGGTCGAGCTGACGTTGCAGAGTCTTGTGGACATTGAAGCCCTTGGGCGCCGTGGTCAGCACCTCGATCAGCCGGCGCAGCGTGTCCTCGTCCTCGGCGGTGCGGCCGCGTCGCACCGTGCCGCGTGCCCGCTTAAGTCCGGCCCAGCGGCCTTCCAGCCAGTCGGCCTTGTTGGGCTTGAAGGATTCGGCGACCTCGAACTCCATCTCCAGCATGCCTCGGAACTCGGCCTGCATGCGCTTGAACTCGGTCTCGTCGACCAGTCCCTGCTGGGCCAGCCGGCGCGCATAGATACTGGTGACCGTCGGCTGGTCCTTGATCCGCTGGTACATCAGCGGCTGGGTGAACATGGGCTCGTCGGTCTCGTTGTGGCCGAACCGGCGGTAGCAGAACATGTCGATGACCACGTCCTTCTTGAACCGCTGGCGGAACTCGGTGGCGAGCTTGGCCACATGCACCACGGCTTCGGGATCGTCGCCGTTGACGTGGAAGATCGGCGCCTGGATGCCCTTGGCGATGTCGGACGGATAGGGCGACGAGCGCGAATACATCGGCGACGTGGTGAAGCCGATCTGGTTGTTGACGATGAAGTGGATCACGCCGCCGATGCGGTAGCCCTTGAGCTGGCTGAGGCCGAGACACTCGGGCACCAGACCCTGGCCGGCGAACGCGGCGTCGCCATGCAGCAGCAGGCCCATGACCTGGCTGCGGTCCTTGTCGCCGCGCTGGTCCTGCTTGGCGCGCACCTTGCCCATCACGACGGGATCGACCGCTTCCAGGTGGGACGGGTTGGCCGACAGCGACAGATGCACCGAGTTGCCGTCGAACTCGCGGTCCGAGGAGCTGCCCAGATGGTACTTCACGTCGCCCGAGCCCTCGACCTCGTCGGGTGTGGACGAGCCGCCGCGGAATTCGTTGAAGATCGCCCGGAACGGCTTCGACATCACGTTGGCGAGCACGTTGAGGCGGCCGCGGTGCGGCATGCCGATGGCGATCTCCTGCACGCCGAGCGCGCCGGCGCGCTTGATGATCGCCTCGAGCGCCGGGATGGTCGCCTCGCCACCGTCCAGGCCGAAGCGCTTGGTGCCGGTGTACTTGACGTTGAGGAACTGCTCGAAACTCTCGGCCTCGATCACCTTCTGCAGGATCGCATGCTTGCCCATGTCGGTGAACGACACGTATTTGTCATGGCCTTCGATGCGCTCCTGGATCCAGGCGCGTTCCTCCAGTTCGGCGATGTGCATGTACTCGACGCCGATGGAACCGCAATAGACGCGCTCCAGGATCTCGACGATCTGCCGCACCGTGGCGGTCTTCAGCCCCAGCGCGTCGATATAAATCGGGCGGTCAAGGTCTCGGTCGGTGAAGCCATAGCTTTCCGGGTCAAGCTCCGGATGGTCGGGCGACACCGCGAGACCCAGCGGATCCAGCTTGGCATGCAGGTGGCCGCGCACGCGGTAGGAGCGGATCAGCGTCAGGGCGCGGATGGAGTCGATGGCCGCGGCATGGACCTGCTCCTGGCTGACCGTTTCGCCCTTGCCCTTCGCCTTGACAGGTGCCGGCGTGCCCGGATCGAGCGCGGCGGTCATGTCGCCATTGCTCAGCGGCGGCCAGTCCTTGCGCTGCCATGACGGTCCGCCATTGGCGCCCATAGCGCCGGCGGCGCCGCTGGTGAGCGCGTCGAACCAGCCGCGCCACTCGGGCTCGACCGCGTTCGGATCGCGCTCATAGCGCTGGTACAGGTTCTCCAGGAACGAGGCGTTGGCGCCGTTCAGGATGGCGGACAGTCCGGGATCCAGGTCCATGGTCTTGGTCAGCGCCGGCTTTTCACCAGTGCCCCTCTCATAAACTCAGGCCGCCGGATACCTTCCGGTTCAGCCCTTCAGAAGTTCCATCAGCGTCGTGCCCAGCGCCGCCGGGGATTCCGAAACGCGGATGCCCGCCGAGCGCATGGCGTCGATCTTGTCTTCCGCACCGCCGCGGCCGCCAGAAATGATGGCGCCCGCATGGCCCATGCGGCGGCCCGGAGGCGCCGTACGGCCGGCGATGAAGCCTACCACGGGCTTCTTGATCTTTGATGACTTCAGGAAGTCGGCTGCTTCTTCCTCGGCCGAGCCGCCGATCTCGCCGATCATGATGATCGACTCGGTCTGCGGGTCCTGCAGGAACAGCTCGAGCACGTCGATGAAGTTGGTGCCGTTGACCGGGTCGCCGCCGATGCCGACGCACGAGCTCTGGCCGAGGCCAACCGCCGTGGTCTGCGCAACCGCCTCATAGGTCAGCGTGCCCGAGCGGGACACGACGCCCACCGAACCCGGCTTGTGGATGTGGCCCGGCATGATGCCGATCTTGCACTGGTTCGGGGTGATGACGCCCGGGCAGTTCGGGCCGACCAGGCGGGTGCCGCTGTTCTGCAGCGCGCGCTTGACCTTGATCATGTCCTGCACCGGGATGCCCTCGGTGATGCAGACCGCGAGGCGGATGCCGGCATCGATGGCTTCCAGGATGGCGTCGGCCGCGAACGGCGGCGGCACGTAGATCACCGAGGCGTCGGCGCCGGTCTTCTCGACCGCGTCGGCCACCGTGTCGAACACGGGCAGGTCGAGGTGGAGCGTGCCGCCCTTGCCGGGGGTGACGCCGCCGACCATCTTGGTGCCGTAGGCGATCGCCTGTTCCGAGTGAAAGGTGCCCTGCGAGCCGGTGAAGCCCTGGCAGATGACCTTGGTGTTGCTGTCGACCAGAATGGCCATGATTACTGCTCCTCCCGCACGGCTTTCGCCACTTTGGCCGCCGCGTCGGCCAGATCTTCGGCCGAGGTGATGGCGAGGCCCGATTCGGCCAGGATCTGCTTGCCCAGATCCACGTTGGTGCCGGCAAGGCGCACGACCAGCGGCACGTCGAGGCTGACTTCCTTGGCCGCCGACACGATGCCCTCGGCAATGATGTCGCAGCGCATGATGCCGCCGAAGATATTGACCAGGATGGCTTCCACGTTCGGATCGGACAGGATGATCTTGAACGCTTCGGTGACACGCTCCTTGGTGGCGCCGCCGCCGACGTCGAGGAAGTTGGCGGGCGCTTCGCCGTAGAGCTTGATGATGTCCATGGTGGCCATGGCGAGACCGGCGCCGTTGACCATGCAGCCGATGTTGCCGTCGAGCTTGATGTAGTTCAGCTCGTGCTTGGCCGCTTCCAGCTCCATCGGATCCTCTTCGTCGGGATCGCGCAGGGCGGCCACATTCTTGTGCCGGAACAGGGCGTTGTCGTCGAAGTTCATCTTCGCGTCGAGCGGGATGACCGAGTCCGCGCCGGTCACGACCAGCGGGTTGATCTCGAGCATGCTGGCATCGAGCTCGACGAAGGCCTTGTAGAGCTGCTGCAGCAGCTTGCTCGCCTCGCCGATCTGCTTGCCCTGGAGACCCAGGCCGAAAGCGACCTGGCGGGTGTGGAACGGCATCATGCCGGTGACCGGATCGATATAGATGGTCTGAATCTTCTCGGGGGTGTTGTGGGCCACCTCCTCGATGTCCATGCCGCCTTCGGTCGAGGCCATGATGGCGACGCGCGAGGTGCCGCGGTCGACCAGGAACGCCAGGTACAGCTCGCGGCGGATGTCGCAGCCGTCCTCGATGTAGACGCGCTTGACTTCCTTGCCCTGCGGGCCGGTCTGGTGGGTGACCAGGGTCATGCCGATGAGCTTCTGCGCGGCTTCCTTGACCGCGTCGGTCGATTTCACGACCTTGACGCCGCCGCCCTTGCCGCGGCCGCCGGCGTGGATCTGCGCCTTCACCACCCAGACCGGGCCGCCCAGTTCCTTGGCGCGCGCTTCGGCTTCTTCGGGGGTGTAGGCGACGCCACCGGCAAGCACCGGTACGCCGAATTCCTTCAGGAGGGCTTTCGCCTGGTATTCGTGGATATTCATGCTGCTGCTCTCTGCGTTTCCTCTCGGCCCCGGTTCATGGGCCGGCGGTGCTTATAACACCGTGCGAATGAGTGACAACCGCGATCAGGCCAAGGCGCGATCGGATCTCGGCACGATCAGGCCAGGGCCGGGTCGATTTGCTTGCAGGCCGCGACGAGGCCCTTCACGGAGTCGACGGACTTGTCGAAGCCGGTCTTCTCCTCGCCTTCCAGCGAGATCTCGACGATGCGCTCGACGCCCTTGTCGCCGATGATCACCGGTACGCCGACATAGAGGTCGTCGACGCCGTACTGGCCGGTCAGGTGCGCGGCGCAGGGCAGCAGGCGCTTCTTGTCCTTCAGGTAGCTCTCGGCCATGGCGACCGCGGCGGTGGCCGGGGCATAGAACGCCGAGCCGGTCTTGAGCAGGCCGACGATCTCGGCGCCGCCGTCACGCGTCCGCTGCACGATCTGGTCGATCTTCTCCTGGCTGGTCCAGCCCATCTTGATCAGGTCCGGCACCGGAATGCCGGCGACGGTGGAGTAGCGCACCAGCGGCACCATGGTGTCGCCGTGGCCGCCCAGCACGAAGGTGGTGATGTCCTCGACCGAGACCTTGAACTCTTCCGCCAGGAAATAGCTGAAGCGTGCCGAATCGAGCACGCCGGCCATGCCAACGACCATGTGGTGCGGCAGGCCGCTGAACTCGCGCAGCGCCCAGACCATGGCATCGAGCGGATTGGTGATGCAGACCACAAACGCGTTCGGGGCGTTGTTCTTGATGCCCTCGCCGACGGCGCGCATGACCTTCAGGTTGATGCCCAGCAGGTCGTCGCGGCTCATGCCGGGCTTGCGCGGCACGCCGGCGGTGACGATGACCACGTCGGCGCCCTTGATGTCCGCGTAATCCTGCGTGCCGGTGAGGTGGCTGTCGAAGCCGTCGATGGGGCTGGACTGGTCCAGATCCAGCGCCTTGCCCTGGGGCAGGCCTTCGGCGATGTCGAAGATAACGACGTCGCCCAGTTCCTTGAGGCCGATGAGGTGGGCGAGCGTGCCGCCGATCTGGCCACCGCCGATCAGCGCAATCTTCTTGCGAGCCATGAAGGTCTCCGGTTTGTTGAAGCGTAACGGATCGGGGACCGGGTTTAGCGTTATTTGCGGATGCCCGCAAGCGAGAGATTTAGACTTTACTGTCTATTATATAGACAGGTAAGTCTAGTTTGTGTCGGCAGCAGGGGTTGCCTCGAAATATTCATGGCTCTGCATCTCCAGAAGCCTCGAAACCGTGCGCTCGAACTCGAAGCTGCCATCGCCGGAAACGTAGAGCTCCTCGGGCCGGGCGGCGGCGGAGCACACCAGCTTGATGCGTTTGTCGTAGAGCGTGTCGATCAACGTGACGAAGCGCTTGGCCTCGTTGCGCTTGTCAGGCCCCATGCGCGGGATGCCGGACAGCACCAGCGTGTGGAAGTTGCCGGCGATCGCCAGATAGTCGGCCGCGCCGAGCGGCCGGGCGCACAATTCCGGAAAGCTGAAGCGGGCTACGCCCTTGGCGGCCTGCGGCACGGTCAGCGTGCGCCCCTGCATGACGTCGAGGGTCATTGCCTCGCCGTGCTTCTCGTCGGTCAGCGCCTCGAAACTCTCGTCCAGTTCCCGGTCCGACTGGGCGCCGAGCGGCACGTGATAGACCGGCATGTCGTGAATGCGCTTCATCCGGTAGTCGGTGGGCGAAGCCAGATGCAGCACGTCCAGCTCGGTCTTCAGCATCTCGATGGACGGCAGAAAGAGCTGTCGGTTCAGACCATTCTTGTAGAGCTCTCCCGGCGCCCGGTTCGACGTGATGACGATCACCACGCCCAGCTCGAACAGCGCGCGGAACAACCGGCCCAGGATCATGGCGTCGGCGACGTCGGTGACCTGGAACTCGTCGAAGCATAGCAGCATTGCTTCGCGCGCAACCTTGGCGGCGACAGGCGGGATCGGGTCGTCGGCCTCGAAGCCTTCGGCGCGCCGGTCGGCCGGCGACAGCTTGCGCCATTGGTGCACGGTTTCGTGGACCTCCAGCATGAACGCGTGGAAGTGGACCCGGCGCTTGGGCGCGAAGCTGGTCGAGGCGAAGAACAGGTCCATCAGCATGGACTTGCCGCGGCCCACGCCGCCGTAGATGTAGAGGCCCTGTGGCGCGTCCTGCTTCTCGCGCCGGAACAGGCTGCGCCAGCCGCCGCTCTTGCCGGGCTCGTAGGTCTTCAGCCGAGCATGCAGGATCTCGAGCTTCTCGGCCGCCAGTTCCTGCGCCGGGTCGTGGGTCAGCACGCCGTCGCGTACGAGCGTCCGGTAGCCGTCGAGTGGGCTGGAAAACTTCAGCGATACGGGGACTTGTGGCTTCATCGGACCCTAAACGAAACGGCGGCCCGAGGAGCCGCCGTTCGCTATCTACATGGGCGATCCAACACACGCAATGCCTCTGGCGGTCTCTCCAGCCTTGCGCTCATAGTGACCCGAATGCGTCACGGTTGGAATGTTGCATGCCCAAGCTTTTGATCACCGAAGCGGACATCATTCAGTTCGGCGCCTATCGCGAACAGGACGTCATCGTCGCCGGTTACGAGGTTCGTTCACCGGGTGCCGCCATGACTTTCATCTTTCAGAAGGAGGTGCAGAATCCTGACCCTCATCCCGCTTTGCAGGGGATGTGCGCCGAGATCAATGAAAACACCTTCTACGGCGGTGTTACCGGTTTCGCGCTGGACGATGCCATGAGCCAGCTGCGCGTGGCATTCGACCCGGTAAAGAGCGGCGGGATCGAAATACTCGACCTGCCCGTCCCAGCGGCAGCGACCGAGGAGGAACGCATGCTGCTGCTTCAACTGGCAAAAGCTTTCGCCAACCGTCGCCATTAGAAGGAAGACAACGCTTAGGCGCGCCGCTCGACCATCAGCTTCTTGATCTCGGCGATCGCCTTGGCCGGGTTCAGGCCCTTCGGGCAGGCGTGGGCGCAGTTCATGATGGTGTGGCAGCGGTAGAGCCGGAAGGGATCCTCGAGGTTGTCGAGGCGCTCGCCGGTGTGCTCGTCGCGGCTGTCGGCGATCCAGCGATAGGCCTGCAGCAGGATGGCCGGGCCCAGATAGCGGTCCTGGTTCCACCAGTAGGACGGACACGACGTCGAGCAGCAAGCGCACAGGATGCACTCGTAGAGACCGTCCATCTTGCGGCGGTCGTCCTCGGTCTGCAGCCGCTCGCGGTCCGGCGCCGGGCTCTCGGTCTTCAGCCACGGCTCGATCGAGGCGTACTGGGCATAGAAGTTGGTCAGGTCGGGCACCAGGTCCTTGACCACTTCCATGTGCGGCAGCGGCGTGATCTTCACGTCGCCCTTCACCTCGTCCATGCCGGTGGTGCAGGCGAGGCCGTTCTTGCCGTTGATGTTCATGGCGCACGACCCGCAGATGCCCTCGCGGCACGAACGCCGGAAGGTCAGGGTCGAGTCCATCTCGTTCTTGATCTTGATCAGGGCGTCCAGGACCATGGGACCGCACTTGTCGAGATCGACGTCGTAGGTGTCCATGCGCGGGTTCTGGCCGTCGTCCGGATTCCAGCGGTAGACCTGGAACTTGCGGACCCGCTTGGCGCCTTCCGGCGCCTTGTAGGACTTGCCTTTGCCGACCTTGGAGTTCTTCGGCAGGGTGAATTCGACCATCCCCGTCTATCCTTATCCTGAGCCTTAGTAGACGCGAGCCTTGGGCTCGATATAGCTCACGTCGTCGGTGAGCGTGTAGGTGTGCACCGGGCGGTAGTCGATGGTGACGTTGCCGGTGTCATCGAGCCACGACAGGGTGTGCTTCATCCAGTTGGCGTCGTCGCGGTCGGGGAAGTCCTCGCGGGCATGGGCGCCGCGGCTTTCCTTGCGGTTCTCGGCCGAATACATGGTCACCATGGCCTGGCGGATCAGGTTGTCGAGCTCGATGGTCTCGATCAGGTCGCTGTTCCAGACCAGCGAACGGTCGGTGACGCGGATGTCGGCCATCTGGTCCCAAACCTGCTTGATCAGTTCCTTGCCCTCGACCAGCACCTCGCCGGTGCGGAACACCGCGCAGTTGTTCTGCATCGTGCGCTGCATGTTGGCGCGAATCTGCGCCGTCGGCGTGCCGCCCTTGGCGTTGCGGTAGTGGTCGAGCAGCGCGATCGAGTTGTCGCCCGCGTCCTTGCCCAGGTCCTTGTGCTTGCTGCCCGGCTTGATGATCTCGCCGGCGCGGTGCGCGGCGGCGCGGCCGAACACCACCAGATCGATCAGCGAGTTGGAGCCCAGCCGGTTGGCGCCGTGCACCGACACGCAGGCGGCCTCGCCCACGGCCATCAGGCCCAGCACGACCGTGTCCGGCTCGCCGTTCTTCAGGGTCACGACCTCGCCGTGATAGTTGGTCTGCAGGCCGCCCATGTTGTAGTGCACGGTCGGCAGCACCGGGATCGGCTCCTTGGTCACGTCGACGCCCGAGAAGATGCGGGCGGATTCCGAGATGCCCGGCAGGCGCTCGTGCAGGATCGCCGGATCGAGATGATCCAGGTGCAGGTAGATATGGTCCTTGTTGGGGCCGACACCGCGGCCTTCGCGGATCTCGACGGTCATCGACCGGCTGACGACGTCGCGCGACGCCAGGTCCTTGGCCGACGGCGCGTAGCGCTCCATGAAGCGCTCGCCCTGGGAATTGACCAGGTAGCCCCCCTCGCCGCGGGCGCCTTCGGTGATCAGGCAGCCCGAGCCGTAGATGCCGGTCGGGTGGAACTGGACGAACTCCATGTCCTGCAGCGGCAGGCCGGCGCGCAGCGCCATGCCGCCGCCGTCGCCGGTGCAGGTGTGCGCCGAGGTCGCCGAGAAATAGGCGCGGCCATAGCCGCCCGTCGCGAGCACCACCATGTGGGCGCGGAAGCGGTGCAGTTCGCCGGTCGCCATGTCGAGGGCGATGACGCCGCGGCAGACGCCGTCGTCCATGATCAGATCGAGCGCGAAATACTCGATGAAGAACTCGGCGTCATGCTTCAGCGACTGCTGGTACAGGGTGTGCAGCATGGCATGGCCGGTGCGGTCGGCCGCCGCGCAGGTGCGCTGCGCCGCCGGGCCCTGGCCGAAATTGGTGGTCATGCCGCCGAAGGCGCGCTGGTAGATCTTGCCTTCCTCGGTGCGCGAGAACGGCACGCCGAAATGCTCAAGCTCGATCACCGCGGCGGGCGCCTCGCGGACCATGTACTCGATGGCGTCCTGGTCGCCCAGCCAGTCCGAGCCCTTGACGGTGTCGTACATGTGCCAGCGCCAGTTGTCCTCGCCCATGTTGCCGAGCGAGGCGGCAATGCCGCCCTGCGCCGCGACGGTATGCGAGCGGGTCGGGAACACCTTGGTCAGGCACGCGGTGCGCAGACCCTGTTCGGCCATGCCCATGGTGGCGCGCAGGCCGGAGCCGCCGGCGCCGACGACGACGACATCATATGCATGGTCGATGAGCGGATAAGCCTGGCTCATGAGGGATCAGCCTCCAAACGCGATCTTGAGGACGGCGAACACCGAGACGGCGCCGCCGGCGAAGCAGACGAACGTGTTCAGCAGGCTGGTCGCCAGCTTGGCGCCCTCGCCGTGCACGTAGTCTTCGAGAACGACCTGGATGCCCAGCTTCAGATGGTAGAAGCCGGCGATCACAAGCAGCAGCATCAGGATGGCCTGGACCGGGCTGCCAAGCCAGTCCAGCACCTCGTCGCGGCCGGCGCCGGTCAGGCAAACCAGGGATGCCACGAGCCAGATGGTCAGCGGGACCAGCGCCACGGCGGAAACCCGCTGGACCCAGAAATGATGCGTGCCTTCCTTGGCCGAACCCAGGCCGCGGACCTTGCCGAGGGGCGTGCGAAGGCTCATCAGTACGCTCCCATCATCGAGAGGCCGAAGCCCCAGGCGACCACCGTCAGCACCAGCGCGAGGATGATCACGGTCCAGCCGGAGGTCGTCGCCGTCTTCACCTCGAAGCCGTGGCCCAGATCCCACACCAGGTGACGGATGCCGTTGAGCAGGTGGAACATCAGCGCCAGGGTGACGCCGAACAGCAGGATCATGCCGATGGGCGACGTGCTGAAGCCCTGCACGCACTCGAAGGCCTCATAGCCGGTCGCGGCGGCGATCAGCCACCAGGCGAGCCACAGCGCGCCGGCGCCCAGCGCCACGCCCGAAGCGCGGTGCAGGATCGAGGTCGCCATGGTGACGGTCCAGCGATAGACCTGAAGATGTGGTGAGAGAGGGCGTTTTACTTGCGCCATGAGCAGCTCCCCGTAGACGATCCCCGGTTGGCCCGAGCCCCGGATGGAATGGCGCGCCATCTTAGTCGTGCGACTAGTCAGGTCAACGCCAGACTCCTGTTAACTGCCGCTTATACTCCCTTCATCCATGCTGGACAGCGCATAACGGCTATGCACCACCGGAATCCGGCTATCCTGTTGCGAGTCATTTGCGTTTTTGTCGATTGGGTCTATCCTTGCGACTGGAGGCGCGTCCCGTGATCACCCAGTCAGGCATCTCGATCCGGCAAGGCACCAGCGGCGACGCCGAAGGCATCGCGCGGGTCCATGTGGACAGCTGGCGCGAGACCTATGACGGCATCCTGCCGCCCCGCGTCCTGTCGGCCCAGACCTATGCCAGGCGCCTCGCGCTGTGGCGCCAGACGCTGTCGCGCGACACCGAGCGGCTGGTGCTGGTCGCCGTGGCGGGCAAGCAGATCGTCGGCTTCGCCACCAGCGGCCGCAACCGCAACGCCGCCATCCCGTTCACCGCCGAGATGTACACCCTGTATGTGCTGCCTGAATGGCAGGGCGAGGGCATCGGCCAGGAACTGTTCCGGGAGTCCACCCGCCGGCTGTCCGCCGACGGCTACAAGAACGTCGTCACCTGGGTGCTGGCCGACAACCCGTCGGTCGGCTTCTACGAATGGCTCGGCGGCATCCCCGTCGCCGAACGGGACGAACGGTTCGGCATGGCCGTGCTCCGGCAGCGGGCATACGGGTGGTGGATTTAGTTAACCAGCTGAAATATAAAATATATTGTCATCCCGGCGAAAGCCGGGACCCAGTCAAGCCGTCGTAAAGGTCTTCCCAATCCGGGTTCATGTCCTCGATCAGCTTGAGTTTCCAAGCGCGCTTCCATTCCTTGATGCGCTTCTCGCGCAGAATGGCTTCGCGAACATCGACATGAATCTCATACCAGACGAGACGGTGAACCTTGTACTTACTGGTGAAGCCTGGAAGCACGTCATGCTTGTGCATCCAAACGCGCTTCAGCAGGTCGCTGGTCACGCCAGTGTAAAGCGTGCCATTACGCCTGCTCGCCATGATGTAGACGGCATAGACTGTGTCCATGTCCACCGCCGACTGGGTCCCGGCTTTCGCCGGGATGACAATGATTTTTTGTTTGAGTTGGTCCGGAGAAAGCTAACATAACGGCTTCATCGATTACCCGCGTGGCATCAGCGCCCAGTAGTCCAGGTCGAGCACGACGGCGGGATGATCCTTGCCGTCCTCGCCCTTGTCGGGGAAATCGGTGGCCGGCTGGTTCTTGACGCCGACCGTGCGCAGGCGCAGCGCGCCCACGTCGGTGCGGCCGGGAATTTCCGCCTTATCCACCACTTCCGACCACGCGAAGATCGTGTCGCCCGCGAAGCTGGGCGCCACGTGGCGGCCGCCGTTGAGCGCGGCGATGAAGCAGGCGTTGCCCAGGCCGTTGAAGCTGATGGCGCGGGCCAGCGAGATGATGTGGCCGCCATAGATCAGCCGCTTGCCGAACCGGCTTTCGGCTTGCATCACCTGGTTGAAGTGCACCCGCGCCGTGTTCTGGTACAGGCGGGTGGCGAGCATATGCTCGGCCTCCTCCATGGTGATCCCGTCCACATGGTCGATCTTCTCGCCCACCTGGTAGTCGTCCCACAGATGCGACGAACCGGCCAGCACCGTGTCGTAGGCGGAGAAGTCCAGCTCGTCCGGCACCATCAGGTCGCGGGCGGCGACGGCTGCGGGCAGATCGGGGATTACTTCCTTGGGCGCCTTGGCGGCAGGATCGCCCTTGTTGACCATCACCCAGCGGACATAGTCGAGCACGACCTCATCGGCCTGGTTGGTGCCCGTCGAGCGCACATAGACCACGCCGGCCTTGCCGTTCGACAGCTCGCGCAGGCCGATGACCTGGGATACGGCGGTGAGCGTGTCGCCCGGATAGACCGGCTTGAGGAACCGGCCATCCGCATAGCCCAGGTTGGCGACGGCGTTGAGGGAGATGTCCGGCACGGTCTTGCCGAACACGAAGTGGAAGGTGAGGAAGTCGTCGAGCGGCGCGGCGGCGAGCCCCAGGTCCATGGCGAACAGGTCCGAGCAATTGACCGCGAAGCGCGAGCCGTAGAGCGCGGTGTACAGCGCCACGTCGCCCTCGGTCACCGTCCGCGGTGTGGCGTGGACCAGTTCCTGGCCCAGTTTGAAATCCTCGAAGAAATTGCCGCGCGCGGTCTTGCTCATGTCAGGCCGCCTGCAGGTTTTCGATGGCCTCGGCCAGCGCCACGAGGCGCTTGGCGTTGTCCACGTGCAGGTTCTCGACCAGCTTGCCGTCGACCACGACCACGCCCTTGCCTTCCTTCTCGGCGGCGGCGAACGCCTCGATGATGCGGCGCGACAGGTCCACCTCGGCGGCGTCGGGCGCATAGACCTCGTTGCAGGGTTCCACCTGGCTGGGATGGATCAGCGTCTTGCCGTCGAAGCCGAACTCGAGGCCCTGGACACAGGCGTTGCGGAAGCCGTCGGTGTCCTGCAGGTCCAGATAGACACCGTCGAGGATGGCGAGGCCCTCGGCGCGGGCCGCCAGGATCGACAGCGACAGGCTGGTCAGCATGGGCAGGCGCATGGGCGTGTGACGGGCATGAACGTCCTTCACCAGGTCGGACGTGCCCATTACCAGCGCGCCGAGGCGCGTCGAGGCGGCGGCGATGTCGGCGACCTTCAGAATGCCGCGCGGCGTCTCGATCATGCACCAGATGGCGGTGGTGGCGAGCGCGCCCGAGGCGTCCATCAGGCTCTCGACCTTGTGGACCATCTCGGCCGATTCGACCTTGGGCACCAGGATCGCGTCGGGCTGCACCGAAACGGCGGCCTGCAGGTCTTCGAGGCCCCACGGCGTGTCGAGGCTGTTGATGCGGATGATCATCTCGCGGCCGCCATAGCCGCCCTGCTGCACCGAATTGCAGACGGTCTCGCGCGCCGCCGACTTGGCGTCGGGCGCCACGGCGTCCTCCAGGTCGAGGATGATGGCGTCGGCCGGGATCGACTTGGCCTTCTCCTGCGCCCGGGCGTTGGAGCCCGGCATGTAGAGCACGCTGCGGCGAGGGCGGAAGGTGGCGGCCATGGACGATCCCCTTGCTGGTGTGTTTCGCGCCAACCTAGTGAAGGTTCGTGGCGGCGGTAAAGTTCAATTTCCGCGCGGGTGATCCCACTCTCAAACAACAACTCCCCTCATTGCGATAAGCGAAGCGACGAAGCAACCCAGAAGCGGCCCCTGGGTTACTTCGCTGCGCTCGCAATGACGGTGAGGCGGGATTACGACGCCTTTTTCAGGTGTCGGCGGCCGAGCAGTTCGGCGATCTGGACGGCATTCAGGGCCGCGCCCTTGCGGAGGTTGTCGGACACGCACCACAGCGCGAGGCCATGCTCGACCGTCGGGTCCTTGCGGATGCGGCTGATGAAGGTGGCGTAGTCGCCGACGCATTCGACCGGGGTGATGTAGCCTTCGTCCTCACGCTGGTCGACGACCATGATGCCGGGCGATTCGCGCAGGATGTCGCGGGCGCGCTTCTCGTCGATCGGGTTGTGGAACTCCACGTTGATCGCCTCGGAATGGCCGACGAACACCGGCACGCGCACGCAGGTGGCGGTCAGCTTGATGTCCGGGTCGAGGATCTTGTTGGTCTCGGCCGACATCTTCCACTCTTCCTTGGTGTAGCCGTCGTCCATGAACACGTCGATGTGCGGGATCACGTTGAACGCGATCTGCTTGGTGAACCGTTCCTTCTTGATCGGATCGTTGACGAAGATCGCGCGGGTCTGGGTGAACAGCTCGTCCATGGCCTCGTTGCCGGCGCCCGACACCGACTGGTAGGTGGAAACCACCACGCGCTTGATCTTCGCCACGTCATGCAGCGGCTTGAGCGCCACGACCAGCTGGGCGGTGGAACAGTTCGGGTTGGCGATGATGTTCTTCCGGGTATAGCCGTCGATGGCGTCGGCGTTCACCTCGGGCACGATCAGCGGCACGTCCGGGTCCATGCGGAAATACGAGCTGTTGTCGATGACGGTGCAGCCGGCCGCGGCGACCCTCGGGCCCCATTCCTTCGACACTGCAGAGCCCGCCGAGAACAGAGCGATGTCGGTGCCGCGGAAATCATAGTTCTCCAGCGACTGGCACTTGAGGATCTTGGTGTCGCCGAACGAGACTTCCTTGCCCTGCGACCGGCGCGACGCGATCGCGACCACTTCGGACACGGGGAACTGGCGCTCGGCCAGGATCTGCAGCATCTCGCGGCCGACCACGCCGGTCGCGCCGACAACGGCTACCTTGTAGGCCATCTTCAGTCTCTCCTAAGCCGCGAGCTTGTCGAGCGCCGCCAGGATGGCGTCGCCCATGCCCGTGGTCGACGTCCTGGTCATGCCCGGCTGCATGATGTCGCCGGTCCGGTAGCCGGCGGCCAGCACGTCCTGTACCGCGTTCTCCACCAGGTCGGCGTCGGCGCCGAGATCGTAGGAGTAGCGCAGCGCCATGGCGAAACTGAGGATCGTGGCGATCGGGTTGGCCAGGTTCTGGCCGGCGATGTCCGGCGCGCTGCCATGGACCGGCTCGTACATCGCCCGGCGCTTGCCGTTGGCGTCGGCGGCGCCCAGCGACGCCGAGGGCAGCATGCCGAGCGAGCCGGTCAGCATGGCGGCGATGTCCGACAGCACGTCGCCGAACAGATTGTCGGTGACGATGACATCGAACTGCTTGGGGTTGCGCACCAGCTGCATGGCGCAATTGTCGGCATACATGTGCGAGATCGGGATGTCGGCATACTCGTTGTCGTGCACCCACTGCGCTTCCTCGCGCCATAGGATGCCGGATTCCATGACGTTGGCCTTCTCCGAGCTGGTCACCTTGCCGTTCGGGCGCGCCTTGGCGATGTCGAAGGCGACACGGACCACGCGGCGGATTTCCTCGGTGTCGTAGACCTGGGTATTGACGCCGCGGCGCTGGCCGTTGGGCAGGTTGGTGATGCCGCGCGGTTCGCCGAAATAGACGCCGCCGGTGAGCTCGCGGACGATCAGGATGTCGAGGCCGGCGACCACCTCGCGCTTCAGCGACGAGGCGTCGGCGAGCGCGTCGAAGCAGACGGCGGGACGCAAATTGGCGAACAGCTCCAAGTCCTTGCGCAGGCGCAGCAGGCCGCGCTCCGGCTTGATCGAGAAGTCGATGTTGTCCCACTTCGGACCGCCGACCGCGCCGAGCAGCACCGCGTCGGCCTTGAACGCCTTGTCCATGACCGCGTCGGTGACCGGCACGCCGTGCGCGTCGATGCTGCAGCCGCCGACCAGGTCCTCGTCCAGGTCGAAGGACAGCGACCGGTTCTGTTCCAACCAGGCGATGATGCGGCGGACCTGCGCCATGGCTTCGGCGCCGATGCCGTCGCCCGGCAGGATCAGCAGGCTGCGATTGCTGGCCATAGTACGGATTCTCCTTAGACGGCCTGGCTGTAAAGCCAGGGCTGCGAGGCGTGCTGCTTCGCTTCGAAGCTGTCGATGCTGGCCTTCTTCTCCAGCGTCAGGCCGATGTCATCCAGGCCGTTGAGCAGGCAATGCTTGCGGAACGGATCGATGTCGAAGCGGATCTTGCCGCCGTCCGGGCCGGTGATCTCCTGGGCTTCCAGGTCGACCGACACGATGGCGTTGGCGCCGCGCTCGGCGTCGTCCATCAGCTTGTCCACGTCCGACTGGGGCAGCACGATCGGCAGGATGCCGTTCTTGAAGCAGTTGTTGTAGAAGATGTCGGCGAAGCTGGGCGCGATGACACAGGTGATGCCGAAATCCAGGATCGCCCAGGGCGCATGCTCGCGAGACGAGCCGCAGCCGAAATTCTCGCCGGTGACCAGGATCTTGGCCTCGCGGTAGGCCGGCTGGTTCAGCACGAATTCCGGCTTCTCCGACCCGTCCTGGTTGAAGCGCATCTCGTCGAACAGGCCGCGGCCCAGGCCGTCGCGGGAAATGACCTTCAGGAACTGCTTCGGGATGATCATGTCGGTGTCGACATTGATCATCGGCAGCGGCGCCGCCACGCCCGTGAGCTTGGTGAACTTTTCCATCGGTCTCTCCTCAATACCGAAGAGGGCCGGGAAACCGGCCCCCTGTGGTGGTCGTGTTCGCTTCCGGCCGCAGCCGGTGAGCGAGCGCTAGCTCTTCACCTTGATGATGCCGAACTCGCCCTTGGTGCCGTCGAAATCGTCGGCGATGCCGAGGACATGCAGCTTTTCCATGCGCGGCTTTTCTTCGGCCGACGCATGCTCCTTCGCCAGCTCGATCGCGCGGCGGAGGGTTGCAGCCCAGAGTTCGTCACTGATCAGCGCCATGGTGTCCTTCTCCCCTTGATCACCCGGCCTAGTCCACCGGGAGGCAAAACCTACTGGAAGTCGCGCACGTCCACCAGATGTCCGGCGATGGCGGCAGCGGCGGCCATGGCGGGGCTCATCAGATGGGTGCGCCCGCCGCGGCCCTGGCGGCCTTCGAAATTGCGGTTCGAGGTCGACGCGCAGCGCTCGCCCGGCTCCAGCCGGTCGGCATTCATGGCCAGGCACATTGAGCAGCCCGGCTCGCGCCATTCGAAGCCGGCCTCGACGAAGATCTTGTCGAGCCCTTCGGCCTCGGCCTGTTCCTTGACCAGGCCCGAGCCCGGCACGACCATGGCGCTGGTCACGTTCGCCGCGACCTTGCGGCCCTTGGCGATGACGGCGGCGGCGCGCATGTCCTCGATCCGGCCATTGGTGCACGAGCCGATGAACACACGGTCGATCTGCACCTGGTTCAGCGGCGTGCGCGGCGTCAGGCCCATGTAATCGAGCGAGCGCTCGGTGGCGTGGCGGCGGCTGTCCTCGGCGAAATCCTCCGGCGCGGGCACGCTGCCGGTGATCGGCAGCACGTCCTGCGGGCTGGTGCCCCAGGTCACCTGCGGTGCGATCTCGTTGCCGTCGAGGGTGATCTCAACATCGAATTTGGCGCCCGGATCCGTCTTCAGGTCCTGCCAGGCGGCGACGGCCATCTCCCACGCCGCGCCCTTCGGCGACAGCGGGCGGCCCTTGAAGTAGTCGAAGGTCTTCTCGTCGGCGGCAATCAGGCCGGCGCGGGCGCCCGCCTCGATGGTCATGTTGCAGACCGTCATGCGGCCTTCCATGGACAGCGCTTCGATCACCGGGCCGGCGAACTCGACCACGTAGCCGGTGCCGCCGGCGGTGCCCAGCCTGCCGATGATGGCCAGCACAACGTCCTTGGCGGTGACGCCGACCGGCAGCGCGCCGGTGACGGTGACGCGCATGTTCTTCGAGCGCTTCTGGATCAGCGTCTGGGTGGCCAGCACATGCTCGACCTCGGAGGTGCCGATGCCGAACGCCAGCGCGCCGAACGCGCCGTGCGTCGCGGTGTGCGAATCACCGCAGACGATGGTCGTGCCCGGCAGGGTGAAGCCCTGCTCCGGACCGATGACGTGCACGACGCCCTGGCGGATGTCGTCCATGCCGAAATACGGCACGCCGAACTCCTTGGCGTTTTTCGCGAGCTGTTCGACCTGAATGCGCGATTCGGGATCGGCGATGCCGTTGGCGCGGCCGAGCGTGGGCACGTTGTGGTCCGGCACGGCGAGCGTGCCATCCGGACGGTGCACCTTGCGGCCCGCCATGCGCAGGCCTTCGAAGGCCTGCGGGCTGGTCACCTCGTGAACCAGGTGGCGATCGATATAGAGGACACAGGTGCCGTCCTCCGCCTGATGCACCAGATGGCTGTCCCAGATCTTGTCGTAGAGCGTCTTAGGTCCGCTCATCACGCAGGTCTCCTGTAGGCTATTCGCCGGACGTCGCGGCCGTCTTCTTGGTCCGCGTGAAGTCCTTCTTCTCGACGATGCGCGCCGACTTGCCGGTACGCCCGCGCAGATAGTACAGCTTCGCGCGGCGAACCTGGCCGCGGCGCACGAGCTCGATACTGTCGAGGCGCGGCGAATACAGCGGGAACACGCGCTCCACGCCTTCGCCGTAGCTGATCTTGCGCACGGTGAACGACGAATGCAGGCCGTCGTTCTTGCGGCCGATGCACACGCCCTCGAAGGCCTGCACGCGCTCGCGGTTGCCTTCGACCACGCGCACGTTGACGCGGACCGTATCGCCCGGGGCGAAATCGGGAATGGTCTTGCCGGCCGTCAGCTTGGCAACCTGTTCCTGGTCGATCTGTTCAATAATGTTCATTGCACCTGTTCCTTAGCCGCTCTTGTTGTTCTTCTCGGCCATGTGCCGGTCCCATAGGTCGGGCCGGCGTGACCGCGTTATATCCTCAGCCCTGCTTTTCCGCCAAGCCGCAATTTCTGCGTGATGGCCGGACTGCAGGACCGCGGGGATCTCTCGTCCTTCCCAGTTCTGCGGCCTGGTGTACTGGGGGTATTCCAGCAACCCGTCCGAAAAACTCTCCTCGTTCAACACCGCCTCGTCGCCGACGACGCCGGGGAGCAAGCGCACCACCGCGTCGAGCATGACGATGGCCGCCGGCTCGCCCCCGGACAGCACGAAATCGCCGAGGCTCACCTCTTCAACCTGCCGCGCCTCGAGCACCCGCTCGTCGACGCCTTCGAACCTGCCGCACACCAGCGTCACGCCGCCCGCCTCGGCCCACCGCCGCGCCATGGCCTGGTCGAACACCCGGCCGCGCGGCGACAGATAGGCCAGCGGCCTGCCCGCCTTGGCCGGATCCGCCAGCGCCGCGTCGATCGCGGCGGCCAGCACGTCCGGCCGCATCACCATCCCTGGACCACCGCCGGCCGGCGTGTCGTCCACGGTGCGATGCTTCCCCAGTCCATGCGCCCGGATGTCCAGTACATCGAGCGACCACGTGCCCCGTTCAAGGGCCTTGCCCGCCAGCGAAACGCCCAGCGGGCCGGGAAACATCTCCGGAAACAGGGTCAGCACGGTCGCCGCGAACGCTGGCACTATGCCGTCTCTCCTTCCGCTTCGTCGTCTTCCTCATCCAGGCGCACGACGACCCGTCCGCCCTTCACGTCGACCACCGGCACCGTCTCCCGCCGGAACGGGACCAGCACCGACTTTCCGCCATCGTCGAGGCGAACATCGAGCATGTCGCCCGCCCCGAACGCGTGGACGGCGGTCACCGTCCCCAGCTTGCCTCCCGCCTCGTCCTCGGCCGTCAGGCCGATCAGATCGACGTGGAAGAAGCTGTCCTCCTCGCCCGGGTCGCCCATGGCCGCGCGGCTCACGCACAGCCTGGTGCCCTTCAGCGCCTCGGCGGCATCCCGGTCCTCGACGCCGTCGAGCCGGGCCACCACGCCGTCCTTCACCGTCCTGAGGCCCTTCAGCCGGAAGACCCTGCCGCCCGGATCGCCGGTCAGCGGTCCATAGGCGGCGATGGCCTCGGGCGTCTCGGTGAAGGTCTTCACCTTCACCTCGCCGCGCACCCCGTGTGCGCCGGCGATGGCTCCCAGGACGACCAGACCCTCGGCCTGGCCGGCCAAGGCTTACTCCGACGCTTCGGCGGCGGCTTCGGCCGGGGCTTCCGCGGCCTTGGCGGCGGCGGCAGCAGCGGCTTCGGCGGCGGCTTCGGCGGCGCGGATACGCTCCTGCGCCTTCGCCTTCGGCTTGCCCTGGATCGGGTTGTTGCGCTGCGCCGGCGCGGCGATCAGCTCGGCCGAGGCCAGGAACTTGGCGACCCGGTCGGTGGGCTGCGCGCCCTGCTTCAGCCAGTACTGCATGCGCTCGCTGTCGAACTTCAGGCGCTGCTCGTTGTCCTTGGGCAGCAGCGGGTTGAAGCTGCCGAGGCGCTCGATGAAGCCGCCGTCACGCGCCGCGCGGCTGTCGGCCACCACGATGCGGTAATAGGGACGCTTCTTCGCGCCGCCGCGCGCCAGTCTGATCTTCAGTGCCATTTTCGCTCCTTGTTCTTGGTCTTATGGTTCGTGGTTAACGGGGCAGCAGGCCGTCGAAACCCGGCGGCAGCTGGGGCATGCCCTTGCCGCCCTTGCCCATCTTCTTCATCATCTCGGCCATCTGCTGATGCTGTTTCAGCAGCTTGTTGACCTCCTGCACCGAGGTGCCGGACCCCGCCGCGATGCGCTTCTTGCGCGAGGCGGCGATGATTTTGGTGTGCTCGCGCTCCTTGGGCGTCATCGAGTTGATGATCGCGTCCTGGCGCACCAGCATGCTCTCGTCGATATTCGCGCCGGCCAGCGCCTTCTTCAGCTTGCCGACACCCGGCAGCAGGCCGAGGATGCCCGACATGCCGCCCATCTTGCGCATCTGCTGCAGCTGCTTCTGGTAGTCGACGAGGGTGAAGTGGCCCTTGCGCAGGCGCTTGACCATCGCCTCCGCGTCCTGCTCGCTGACCATCTCCTGGGCTTTTTCGACCAGGGAGACAACGTCGCCCATGCCCAGGATGCGCGAGGCGACGCGCGAGGGATGGAAATTGTCGATCTCGTCCAGCTTCTCGCCGGTGCCGACCAGCTTGATCGGCCGGCCGGTGACGGCACGCATCGACAGCGCGGCGCCGCCGCGGCCGTCGCCGTCCATGCGGGTCAGCACGATGCCGGTGACGTTGAGCCGGTCGTTGAACTGGCGGGCCACATTGACCGCGTCCTGGCCGGTCAGCGCGTCGGCGACCAGCAGGATCTCGGCCGGCATGGTGGAGAACTTCACCGAGTCCAGCTCGGTCATCAGGCCTTCGTCCACGTGCAGGCGGCCGGCGGTGTCGAGCATGACCACGTCGTAACCGCCGAGGCGCGCCGCTTCCATGGCGCGCTTGGCGATGTCGAGCGGCATCTGGCCCGGGATGATCGGCAGGGTCGGCACGTTGATCTGGGTGCCGAGGATCTTCAGCTGCTCCTGGGCGGCCGGACGGCGCGTGTCGAGCGAGGCCATCAGGACCCGCTTGCGGTCGCGCGTCGCCAGCCGCTTGGCGATCTTGGCGGTGGAGGTGGTCTTGCCCGAGCCCTGCAGGCCGACCATCATGATGGCCACCGGCGGCACGGCGTTGAGGTTGATGTCCTCGGACTCGCCGCCGAGCATGGCGACCAGTTCGTCGTTGACGATCTTGACGACCATCTGGCCGGGCGTCACCGAGCGCAGCACTTCCTGGCCGATGGCGCGCACGCGCACCTTCTCGATGAAGTCCTTGACCACCGGCAGCGCCACGTCGGCCTCGAGCAGCGCCACGCGCACCTCGCGCATGGCCACGCCCACGTCGGATTCATTGAGAACCCCGCGGCCCCGCAGCTTGTCGAAGATGTCGCCTAACCGGCCTGACAGCGTCTCGAACATTTTCCAAACACCAAAGCCACCCGCGGGCGAACCTTCGCTGACGGGTGGGTATCCTCGGACACGAAAACACAGCGCTTTCGTTGAAGCGCGCGGAACCTAGGCGCGACGGGGAGGAGAGTCAAGGGTGGAGCGGGCGTGGGAGCGGAGCCTGGTCGCGGCTCGCCGTGGCCAGAGGTATCTCACATGAATTGGAGTTGGCAGCCGGCGCGACCGCTTAAGAGGTTTCGGCCTCTGAGGCTCGGCATCCATGCGCCGCGTACAATCGTTATTGTTCAAGCACATAGACGCTTGCCTATGCAACGGGCTGGACTAATATCGCGCCCGAAACGAGTCTGGTCTCCCCAAGGATCACACAGCACCAATTGACGCAGGTCGTCGCCATCGTCGACATGCGCATGGCCTAGATGCGCGACCGGGGCTGACCCAAAAATGAATGGGGGAGGAACACCATGGAACGGTTGGCCGCATGCTTTGCCTTGGCGCTGATCGGGATATCCGGGCTTTCGGCTTCAGCGGCATTCGGCGAGCCCGTGCCGGGTCGCTCCACTTCTGCCGGCGCGCCCGACCCGAGAGAGGTCAGCGAGGAAAATTTCCGACGCCTGCTATCCGGTGATCGTCCGCTTTCCTCCTGCCTCAGGGTTGCCTATCTGGGCGGTACGGTTCCGGAGGTGGCGGAGCCCCATATCAGTGTCCATCCGACAGGCATGATTCCGGGCTACGTCACCCTCGTCGAGCATGGTTATCTGGAGCGGCGCACACATCCTCACGGGAACCGGGAAACGCTGCTGGTGGTGCCCAGGGAGAAGGACCCGATCACGCACCGCCTTTCCGCCAACAATCCCCTGGCCAAGCCGACCCACTACAATATCGGCTTCTGCCCAGGCCGTATGGTCATCGACGAGCTGGTCTACACCGAGCCTGCGGACGCGTCGGGCATGAAGGTCGTCCGCGGCGCGATCCGGTGGCGTATCGAAGACATGCCTGCAGACTTTCTAGCCCTCAACGCAAGCCCTTCCTTCGACGGTCATTACGTTCGTCCGGCCCAGATGAGCGGCGAGTCGCAGTTCCTGTTCCGTCTGACCAACAAGGGTTGGCAATGATCGGATTGCTCGCTCGGAAACCACGCGCCACGTCCTCCCTTCCTCAGTCCAAGAGCTACATGCGCAAGCCGATTGCCGTTTTCATCCTCGCCTTGACCGGCTTCCTGGCAGGATGCGGCGCTAAGGACCTCTCCCGTGATGATGCGGCCCGCCTGATTGAGGACGCACCCGCTTTATCTCAACTCAAATCGTACGTTCGCGCCGCCGCGGGCTATCAGGATGTGGTCGCCCAACAGGGCTTGTGGGCCGTGGAGAACAACACGCGCTCGCTGAGCGAACCGCTCGGCAAGGAGCTCCGTCAGGTCGAAGGCGATGTGCTCTATCTGCGATCGCCGGTCGGGGTCAAAGTGACCGTCACCGGGATGTCGGAAAGTCCCCGCGGCCAGAACATGAAGGACGTCCAGTTCACATGGACCCATGACGGGCTGCCGCGGCTCGTCCGCCGCATAGCGAATGAGGGCGGGAGCGGGGATGCCGTGCTGCGTCTGTACGATGATGGATGGCGTGTCGAATCGCTGGTGACGTTCCACAGCGACGCGCCGTTGGCCCTGAGCACCGGTGAACTGGCCGAACAGGAAGCCGACATCAAGGCCCGCGCCGCACAACGCGCGGCGGAACTGGCCAAGATGGCGGCGTTATGGACGCCGACCACGGTCGTCAAGACCTTCGTCAACGAAGTTGGCCAGGGCTGGCGTAAGACCGAGATCACCGACAGCGCCGTGATCTTCCACACGGCGCCTGATCCGAGCGGCCCCTGGACACGGGAAGCGACGTACTGGTACGGGCTCATCGGAAGCCTTCAGCGCGGCTATGACGGCTCCTACACCGGTACGTTCCAGCTGTGGAATCCGGCCGGGCGAGTGAAGTACGCCACCATCTCCTTCAGCTTGAACTATAACTCCCGGACGATGTCGCTCGACGACTTCATCCGCACCAAGAACGAGATAGGCGGCGCGATCGACGCGGCCCGCGTGGCATGGCGGGCCAGATTTCCCGATGCGGTGGACGAGGGGATCGCCCGGGAACGCCACTGGAAGGCCTACTACGAACAGTTTGATCTTCAGGGCGCCCCCCTGAACTGACGAGGGACAGCCCCGCTGTCACCGGCGGAAGTTGCCCAGCGCGCCTCGCTGCGCCGACGTCATACAGCCGTGTGAGGTTCCTGTCAGGTTGGCGCAGGTTCAGTCGCTGCCGAGGCCCTTGCTGGCGGCGGACAGGTTCTTCAGCGTCGCCGCCTCGGCGTCGTCGAATGTCGCGTGGGCGGTGGCGGCAACCGTGCCGTCAGGAGCAATCGTTACGGCCAGCCAGGGGAAGCCGGCTTCCGGGGGCTCGTAAACGGCGATGATCGGCTGGTTGCTCATGGGTGTCGCTCCTTGCTCGGACAGGCGGTTTGCCGCGCCCGGATAATCCATTATCGGTCCGGGCCGGCCGCGGCGCCTTGCGGCAGGTCAAGCGTTCAGGCGGCCCTTTGGCCACGGTAGAGGTTCAGCAGCATGGGCTGCATGAACCGGTAACCGTCATCGCATTTGCCGGTCTCGAACAGCGCCCGCACCTCGTCGGTCTCGACCCGCTCGCGGCGGATGTCGTTGAAGGTCATGCCGGTGACGAAGCCGACCATTTCCTCGAAGCCGCGGAAGCTGGGATAGCTCCGCCAGCGATAGAACTCGACGGTTGCGAACAGCGAGGCGGCGGTGCGCGCCAGCGCCGCCTGCGCCTGGGTGCGGACCTGGGTCTCGTCGTGGAACGGCCGCATCACGGGAAAGAAGCTGCCCTCCATGGCGGGCTCGACGACGCAGAGGAAGCCGTCCGGCTTCAGCACCCGCGCCGCCTCGCGCAGCGCCGCGTCCATGGCGCCGGCCGGCACGTGGTGGAGCGAGCGGAAGAAGAACACCCCGTCCATGCTGGCATCGTCGACGGGCAGCGCCTCGGCCCTGCCTTCGACGAAGGTGAGGCCGGGAACGGGTTCCGCCTGGCGGTTCTTCTCGGCCTGCACCGGGTCGGGTTCGACGCCCAGCACCTGCGCGCCGCGCGCCGCCAGCTCCCGCGACAGCCGCCCGGCGCCGCAACCCACGTCGACGAAGTTCCTGCCCTCGACCCGCATCAGCGCATCGACCGCGGCCATGTCGTCGCTGTCGCCCAGATCCTTGCGTTCCATCACGGTCTCCCCTGGTCCGCCGATCACTATAGCGAGCGACCGTTTCGCCCGCGAGACGGAGAAACAGCCCTCAATCCGCGCCGATCGGATGCGGCTTCACCAGCCACTCGCGCCCCTTGAGCATGCCGTGCCAGTAGACCGGCGGCAGGATCGTGTCCTTCAACAGCCAGGACAGGCGCGACGGCCGCGTGCCGTCGATCAGCCAGCTTGGAAAGCTCGGCGTCAGCTTGCCGCCATAGCCGAATTCGGCGAGCACGATCTTGCCGGCCTCGACGGTCAGCGGGCAGCTGCCGTAGCCGTCATAGTCCGCGACAGGCTCGCGGCCGGCCAGGGCTGCGAGCGCGTTCACCGCCACGACGGGCGCCTGCTTGCGCGCCGCCGCGGCGGTCTTGGCGTTGGAGGCCGAGCAGGCGTCGCCGAGCGCGAACACGTTCGGATAGCGCGGATGACGCAGCGTCGCCTCGTCGACCTCGATGAAGCCGTTCGCCGCCGCCAGCGGGCTGGACCGGACGAAATCGGGCGCCGTCTGCGGCGGCACGACATGGATGAGGTCGAAGCGCTCCTCCACCCGGCTCACCGTGTCGCCGTGCCGCTGCTCGAACGTCGCCACCTTCGCCGCGCCGTCGATCGCCACGAGACTGGACTGGAAATTCAGGTGGCCGCCGTAGCGGTCGACATATTCCATCAGCGCCGGGACATAGGCGGCAACGCCGAACAGCACCGCTCCCGCGGTGTGGAACTGGACGTCGACATCCTTCAGCATACCCGCGCGCTCCCAGCGGTGGCACGACATGTACATCGCCTTCTGCGGCGCGCCGGCACACTTGATCGGCATCACCGGCTGGGTGAACAGCGCGCGGCCGCCGCGGAATTCCCGCACGAGGCTGTTGGTGTAGGGCGCGAGGTCGTAGCCATAGTTCGAGGTGACGCCGTTCCGGCCCAGGGTTTCCCGCAGCCCCGGTATCGCGTCCCAGTCGAGCTTGATGCCCGGGCAGGCGATCAGCACACGGTAGGCCAGCTCCCGGCCGTCACACAGCACCACCCTGTCGCGATCGGGCGCGAAACCGGCCGCCGACGCCTTGATCCAGGTGGCGCCGTCGGGGATCACGCTCGCTTCCTGGCGCCTTGTGAACTCCTTGGTGAAAATGCCGCCGCCGACCATGGTCCAGCCCGGCTGGTAATAGTGGACGTCCGACGGCTCGACGATGGCGACGGAAATCCGCCGGTCGCGCTTGAGGATGCTGGCGGCGGTCGCGATGCCGGCGCTGCCGCCGCCGACGATGACGATGTCGAACGACGTCGCCCCGGTGGCGGCCTTCGGAAGCGCGCGCGCCATCTCCCACAGCTTCCGCGATCTGGCGCCCGAGCGGCAGTAGGCGAGCACGGGCGCCGGCAGCTCGGCCAGCGCCTTCGCCATCGCGGCGCAGGCATTGTCGTCAAGCGCGCCGGCTGTCGCGGGGACATGGGCGAAGTCCAGGCCGAGTCGCCTGGCTTCGGCCTCGATCTCGCTGGCCGCCGGCTGCCCCTGCTCCTCGCCGTCGGGCCGGTTGCAGATTATCGCCCTGAAGCCGAGGGCGGCGATCTCCGCCACATCCGCGGGCCGGATCTGGGGCGAAACCGACAGGGAGTCGCCAAGCGGGGTGATGTCCATGGACCGTCCTTTCAGCCGCTGCGGGATCAGAGAACGTTCAGCGGGATCTTGAGATAGGCGATGCCGTTATCCTCGGGTGGCGGCAGGTGGCCGGCCCGCATGTTGACCTGGACCGACGGCAGGATCAGGCGCGGCATGTCGAGGGTCTTGTCGCGCGCCTCGCGCATCTGGACGAAGTCGTCCTCGGTAACGCCGTCATGGGCATGGATGTTTCCCGCGCGTTCGGCCGCCACCGTGGTTTCCCAGCGAAACTCGGTCCGCCCGGCCGGCAGGTAGTCGTGGCACATGAACAGCCGCGTATCGGGTGGCAGGTCGAGGATGCGGCGCAGTGACCGGAACAGGGCGCGCGCGTCGCCGCCGGGGAAGTCGGCGCGCGCGGTGCCGTAATCGGGCATGAACATGGTGTCGCCGACGAACACCGCGTCGCCGATCACGTAGCCGACGCAGGCCGGCGTGTGTCCGGGAACATGCAGCACGGTGACGCCGAGATCGCCGATGGCGAAGCGGTCGCCGTCCTTCCACAGCTGGTCGAAGTCCGAGCCGTCCCGCCTGAATTCGGGTTCGGCGTTGAACAGCTTGCCGAAGGTCTGCTGTACCTTGGCGATGTGCTCGCCGATCGCGATCCTGCCGCCCAGCTTCCGTTGGAGGTAGGGCGCCGCCGACAGGTGATCCGCATGGGCGTGCGTTTCCAGGTGCCAGTCGACGCTCAGCCCCTGGTCGCCAACATAGGCGATCACTGCGTCGGCCGAGGCCGTCGAGGTGCGGCCAGACGCCGGATCGTAGTCGAGCACGCTGTCGATGACCGCGGCCCGGCGCGTCGCGGCGTCATGGACCACATAGGTCACGGTGAATGTGGGCTGGTCGAAGAACGCCTGGATGACGGGCACGCCCTTCTGCGCGTTCATCACCTGCGTGCGGGCGGCAATCAGTGCGTCGTCGGTCATTGGTTTCCTCACAACATCATATTTACATTCATTATGTAATTGTAATATATTTGTCCTGTCAAGTGCCCCGCTGCATGATGCGGCCTCCTGCTTCATGGATACCGAATGCCTGAACCGACAGAAGCCCCGATCCGCCCGGTCCGGATCGGCGACCGCGCCCCGAATTTTCGCGCACGCACCACCCTCGGGGACTGCGCGCTGTCCGACTATCGCGGCCGCTGGCTGCTGTTCTTCTCGCACCCGGCCGACTTTACGCCGGTCTGCACGACAGAATTCCTGGCGTTGTCGCGCGCCGCCGACAGGTTCGCGGCCCTCAACTGCGCCCTGCTCGGCCTGTCCGTCGACAGCCTCTATGCGCATCTCGCCTGGGTCCGCGCCATCCGGCAGGCGTTCGATACCGAGATCGCCTTCCCGATCGTCGAGGACCCCAGCATGGCGATCGGCCGCGCCTTCGGCATGATCGACGACCGCTCGGCCGACAGCATGGCCATGCGCTCCACCTTCTTCATCGATCCGTCGGGCATCGTGCGCGCTATCACCTGCTATCCACACAATGTGGGCAGGTCGGTCGACGAGATGATCCGCCTGCTGCAGGCGCTTCAACACGTGTCGGCGTCGGATAGGTTGGCGCCGGAGGGTTGGCAGCCCGGCGACCCGACGCTCGCGCCGCCACCGGCCACGGCCGAAGGCGCCGACGACGAACCCGACTGGTTCTGCCGCTACAGGAACGACCGATGACGCCGCTCTACGCCAGCCGGGAGGCCGCCGCGGCGGCAGTGGAGAAGCTCAAGGTCTTCGCCCAGCCCCAGCGCCTGATGATTCTCTCCTGCCTGATGCAGGGCGAGCGGAATGTGAGCGAGATCGCGGCGGCCACGAATATCGGCCAGCCGGCGCTCAGCCAGCAGCTCGCCGAGCTCCGGCGGGCCGAGTTGGTCGCGACGCGCCGGGAAGCCAAGCAGATCTGGTACGCGCTGGCGGACGAGGGCGTGGCGCGGTGCGTTCGCAACATCGAGGCCATCTTCGGCGGCATCGGCGCACCGGACGAGACCGCGGCGCCCGCGGCGGCGCCGGATTCCGGGCACCCCCCCGCCGGAGTCGCCGGCTTCGCGCGGCTTCTCTAGTCGGCGGTCCGGGTGGTGATGACCGGCGTTCCCTCCAGCGTCCGCTGCACCGGGCAGCGCGCCGCGACCTCGATCAGCCGGTCGTGCTGTTCCGGCGTGAGCGCCGGACCGGTGATCCGGATGTACTTCTCGAAGTGATCGACCTTGGGCGACTTGCCCTCGACGCCGCCCTTGGCGTGAGTGAGCGTCACCTCGACCCGCTCCAGCGGCCAGTCCTGCTGGCGCGCATACCAGCGAATCGTCATCGCCGTGCATTCTCCGAGCGCCGCCAGCAGCAGGTCGTAGGGCGCGGGGCCGAGATCGGCGCCTCCCATGGCGGCCGGTTCGTCGCCGGTCAGGCTGTGCCCGGAGACCTCGATCCGGACGGAGAACGGGCTGTCGCCGGTCTCAATGACATGCGCCTTGGTGGACTCGCTAAAAAGGTGCCTCCTCGATCATGGGACGTGATGACGGCGGGGAACGCGCTCCGGCGCCTTGACCGAGCGCAAGGTCCGTCCGCAGACCGCGTGGATGGCTGGTCTACCCCGCCAAATACTTGTCCAGCATCATGTGATAGTGGCGGATGCGGATTTCCTGGTAGTTGGCCAGCGTCACGCCGGGCTTGCCCAGCAGGCGTCTTCCGCCGGCCTTCATGCCGCGGTGGACCAGCGGCATGTTGGCGGTGTCCTGCTCGAAAATGGCGCAGATGCCGCCCAGCTCGGGCGCCTTGAACCAGCTGTCGTCGATGCCCAGCTTGGTCAGCGGCGCGGGCGGCGGGCGCTCGCCGTCCTGCGGGAACGCATAGAGCAACATCACGTCCATGATCGCGGTATCCGGGTCGTCCCCATTGGGCCGGAACCGGAACATCACCGGCACGCCGCCACCGCCGCAGGGCATGAAGTTGGGGAACAGCTGGTACATGGTGGTGTCCAGTACCTCGCTGACCGACAGGCCGGAATGGTCTACGCCCGTGGTCGCCGTCAGGTTGCCGCGCATCACCGACGCCATGACCGCGCGGGCGTTCTGGCCGGGCGCCACCTCGACCCGGGGCAGCGCGAAATTCTCGTCGGCGCCGGGCCCGGGCGAGCCGGCCAGTTCCTTGATGAAGGTGTCGGCGATCTGCTGTTCGCTGAGCGGCGGCAGCAGCGGGCTCGCCACCGCCTGCGGCGTGATCATGCGGTTCACATGTTCGCCGAACACGTCGTACTGCGAGTTGACGTCGCCGATATAGGGCATGGTCTGCGGGTGCGTCGTTTCCACATGCAGCACCTCGATGAACGACTCCTGCACGATCTTCCAGTTGCAGGGCATGACCTTCTGCACATGGGCGGCGATGTACCGGTCCTCCAGCGGCCAGCGCTCGAAGTGCGGCACCAGGTCGCCGAGATAGGCCTCCAGCGGCTCGGCCGCCGGATCCATGTTGATGAACACGAAGCCGCCCCAGGTCTGCACCTTGACGGGCCGAAGGCCGGACTCCGCTTCGTTCACGTGAGGGAAATCCCATTTGGCCGGGATGTGCGCGAGGCTGCCGTCAAGGTTCCACGACCAGCCATGGAACGGACAGGTCAGCCTGGCGGTCGAGACGACCGTGCCCTCGTCGCAGCCGCCAGGCCTGATCTGGGTGCCGCGGTGCAGGCACGAGTTGAAGAACGCCCGGATGACGCCGTCGTCGCCGCGTACGATCAGGATCGAATAGGTTCCGACCTCGTAGACCAGGCTGTCGCCCGAGTCGGGAATCTGTTCCTCGCGGCAGGCCATCTGCCAGATGCGCGGCCACAGAAGGTCCATTTCCCGTTCGTGCCACTCGCGCGAGAAATAGCGGGCCTTGTCGATGTCCGAGGTGCCCATGAACGGCGCGTTTTCGGCGAACATGGCCGGCGGCGGCGCATCGCCGTCGGCGGCGATGATCTCCTGGAAGGTCGGCCGCGGTCGCTGTTCCGAAATCGTACCCTCGCTCACGCCCAGACCTCCTTACTGACTGTCCGGTAGGAAACTACCTTAACTGTCGGTTGGAGGTAAGGGTCTTTACCGGTCCGGGATCGGGTCGCTGACGACGAAATCGGCATGGTCGTCGATGACCCGGGAAATATGAATGCCCAGGCCGAAGCCGCTTTCGAGCTCGAGCGCGCCGCCAAACTCGGCCGCGTGCACCAGACTTGAGAAGTCGCCGTCCAGCGTGCCCCGAGCGGTCTTGAGCTCACTGGCGACGTCTTTGCTGATGTTGATGGCGTAGGTGACCGGCTCGGGCGACGCGCCGGCAACCAGCAACCGTCCCCTGCCTGTCTCGGACCGAAAAAGCGTCATATCGGATCCTCCAAATATCAGAGGCCCCCAAGTGCTCGGAACGCTAGGCGGGAATCGTGGCCTCTGTATGGCGGCCCCGTAACAAGCCGCCGGTTCAGGGCTTCACCAGCATCTTGCCCACATTGCCGCCGGTGAACAGGTTGCGCAGCGCGGCGGGGAACGAGTCGATGCCGTGCTCGACCTGCTCGGCCATCTTCAGTTTCCCCTCGGCCAGCCACTGGCCCAGGCTGGCGTAGGCTTCGGGAAACTGCGCGGTGAAGTGCAGCACCGTGAAGCCTTCCATGCGCGCGTACCGTTCGGCCAGCTTCAGGTAGCTGCTCGGACCCTGTACGTTCTTCTGGTCGTTGTATTGGGAGATCGCGCCGCAGATGACGACCCGGCCGCGTTCGCGGATGTTGTCGATGGCGATTGTCAGGATGTCGCCACCCACATTGTCGAAGAACACGTCGATCCCGTCGGGCGCCAGCTCCTTCAGCCGCGCCGCGACATCCTCACCCTTGTAGTCGATGCCCGCGTCAATCCCCAGGGTGTCCGTCAGGTAGGCAACCTTGGCGGCCCCGCCGGCGATACCGATGACCCGTGCGCCGGCGATCTTCGCCAGCTGGCACGCCATGCTTCCCACCGCGCCGGCCGCGCCCGAGACGAGCACGGTCTCGCCCGGCTTGACCTGGGCCACTTCCCGGATGCCGAAATAGGCAGTCACGCCTGTGGTCAGGCCCAGCACGCCGAGCCAGGCCGACGGCGGCACCGCCGGATCGACCTTCTGCAGCATGGCGGCGGGAAGCAGCGGATGGGTCTGGGCGCCCAGCGGGCCGGTGACCACGTCGCCGACCGCCAGACCTGGCGCGTTGGTCTCGATGACGCGGCCCACGCCGAGCGCGATCACCGGGGTGCCGACCGAAACCTTCTGGTGAAACCCCTCGGTGTCGTTAAGGCTGGTGCGGATGAACGCATCGATCGACAGGTAGTCGGTCTCGATCAGCACCTGGCCCTCGCCGGGCTCGCCCGCCGGTTGCTCCTCGATCCGGAAATGCTCGGGACCCACCAGCCCGGTGACGTGGCTGGCGAGGACGATCTTGCGGTTGGTGGGTCGGTTGGTCGATGCAGCCATGTCGGTCTCCCCAGTGCGCGGCGCGCTTCCCCGATGGAGCGGCGCAGCAGCGTAATGAATAAAATCATCGTTGATGAACTTGTACGAGGAAAATCGCGGATCGGCCGTGCGATCACGCGCCGCCGCCGTGCTATGCTCGCGCGGGACGTTCTGGAGATCCAGCATGACGATGACGCGACGCGACGAAAAATTCCGCGCCCTCGCCGCGCTGGGCGCCGGCGATTTCGCCCACATCAACGGTTCGCTGGAGGAGCATTTCGTGGGCGTCCACAACATGCTGGTAGACTGGGGCGCGCGGCCCGTGCTGTGCGACGCCGGCCTGTTCCATGCCGCCTACGGCACCGTCCATTTCACCGACGTGATGGTCTCGCTGGACAAGCGGGCGCTGGTCGCCGGCATCATCGGCGCCGAGGCGGAAGCCATCGTCTACCGCTATTGCTCCTGCGACCGGGCGACAGTGTGGCCAAGGATCGGCGCCGCCGTGCCGTTGCCGTTCGAGGACCGGTTCACCGGCGAGACCATCCTCATGCCGCTGGACGAACTGAAGGAGTTCTGCGAACTGACCGCCGCCAACGAGCTGCAGATCGCCGCCAGCGAGCCCGGCTTCCGCGAGCAGCACCGCGCCGTGTTCACCAGCCTGTTCAGCCGCATGCGGCCCTGGCTCAGCGATCCCGGCAATCTTTTCGCCGCCTCGCTCTATGACATCGCCGGCGAGGCCCGCATCGGGGCGTAGCGGTCTCCCGTTGCGGCAGGCGCCGGCCTGTCCCTATGCTCGCGCCATGGAGCCGGCTCCCCGCAGCAATCCGTTCACCCCCTATGGCCCCTGGTCGACCATCGCGTTGGCTGGGGCGGTCATCATGGGATCGACCATCCTGGCGTGGAGCCTCTTGCTGATGGTCAACGTCAAGCCGGACGGCGTGACGCCCGACAACGCCACCTTCGCCTACAGCATCCTGGCCAACCTGATCGGCATCGCCGCCATCGCCAAGCTCGCCGACATTCGGGCTCCGGGCCGGACGGCGTCGTACCTGGCGCTGCGGCCGTTCGCGTCGGGTGCGGCCTGGTTCTGGATCGGCACCGCCGCGGCATTCTATGCCGTCGACTGGACCGTCGAGGTGGTCGTCCGGGAAGCCCTCGACTTTCCCGCGCCGCCCAACTGGCTCGATGGTGCCGTGCTGGGACCGATGATGCTGCTGTCGATCATCCTCGTCGGCCCGATTTTCGAGGAACTGATGTTCCGCGGCTTCGTCATGGAGGGACTGATGCCGACCCGGCTCGGCCAGTCCGGCGCCCTGGCGCTGTCGACACTGGCCTGGACCCTGCTGCACAGCGAATACGACGCGCTGTCCCTGACGCTGGTGTTCGCCACCGGCGTCATCTTCGGGCTGGCGCGGCTGGCGACGGGCTCGCTCTACCTGTCGATCCTGCTGCACATGGGCTGGAACGCCGCCTGGATCCTGCAGGAATACGCCTGACGGCCGCTCCCTTGCCACGTTCCGGCGGCGCCGGTACGCTTTTCCCGCATGTCCGCGCATCCGTCCGAGCCGCAAGCGGTTTCCGCCGGTCCCCGCTTTGGCGGATGGCCGACCGTCGGCCTGTCGGCGCTGGTCCTGTGCGGGGTGGTGGTGGCCCAGCTCGCCGGCGCGGTACTGTTCAGCCTGTTCACCGACTTCAGCGTCGCCGACCTGTTCCGCGCCGAGGGCGGGCTGGGCGTCGCGGACGGCACCGACATCCTGATGGCGCTCTACTGGCTGGGCGCCGTCACCGGCATCGTGCTGATGGCCCGCATGGCCGGCCGCTGCGGCGAGAGCCTCGCCGTCTATGTGGACCTGCGGCCGGTGCGGCACCTGGCGCTGCTGCCCTGGACCCTCGCCCTCGCCGCCTATTTCACGCTGTTCGTGGTGCTGCCCGAGATGGCCATGGCGGATCGCGGCACGGGCTGGGGACTGCATGCCGGCGGAACCTTCCTGTTCTTCGTCACCGCCGTCACCATCGCGCCGCTGTTCGAGGAGCTGCTGTTCCGCGGCTTCATCTTCACCGGACTCGCCAAGTCGCGGGTCGGGATGGCAGGCGCGATCATCCTGACCACGGCCATGTGGACCACCGTCCACCAGCACTTCACCGTGGCGTGGTTCGACGAACTTTACGGCCTCGCCGTGCTGTTCGGCGCCGGCGTGATCTTCGCGCTGGCCCGGGTGCGCACAGGATCGTTGACCACCTCGATCGCCCTGCACGCGATCTGGAACGCCACGCTGCTGCTGGTCGACGTGATGCTACTGAAACGCCTGTAGGAGCAGGTTGCGCCAGCGGCCTATAGTTTCATTTTACCGAGAACAAGCGAAGACCCGTGAACGAAGACACCATTAAAGAGATTGGCATCGACGAAACTGGGAGGCTGTGCCTTGAGCCATCCAGGCTCTCCTTTCACTATGTCTACCGAGAAGCGATGGAGGTACACTGGGACAATAAGCATGGACGATTATTTGGACCAACGCCGAGGCAGTGGACCTATCTTGATTGGTATAGACAGATTATCGATGCCGCCTATCAATGTGGCGCAGACCTACAATTAACTCCCCAAACGGTCTGGACAAACATACCGACCTCTCTCAGAGCTGAGATCGAGTCCTTCACTCCCTGATGCTGTTCGCGCAGTTTGACCCGTTAGCCAGGCCAGCGTCGCACGCCGCATTTCGCTTGAGTCACTAAGGGCGCGGCCCATATAACCGCGCCATGAACGCACAGAGCACGGTACGCAACTTCGTGAAGATGCACGGGCTGGGCAACGATTTCGTTGTCTTCGACGCGCGCACGGAGCCGCTTGCCCTCACGCCGGAACAGGCGCGCTTCGTTGCCGACCGCCATCTGGGCATCGGCTGCGACCAGATCATCACCATCCTGCCGTCGGACAAGGCCGACGCCTTCATGCGCATCCAGAACGCCGACGGCTCGGAAGTGTCGGCCTGCGGCAACGCCACCCGCTGCGTCGCCAGCCTGCTGATGGGCGAGAGCGGCAGCGACCGGGCGACCATCGAGACCAGGGCCGACCTGCTGCGCTGCGAGCTGGAGGCGGTGCAGGAGGAGCTGGTGACCGTCGACATGGGCGAGCCCCGCTTCGGCTGGCGGGAGATCCCGCTGGCGCGCGAGGCCGACACGCTCAGCATGGTGTTCGCCAAGGGTCCGCTGGAGGACCCGGCCTGCGTCAATGTCGGCAATCCGCACGTCGTGTTCTTCGTCGACGATGCCCGCAAGATCGACCTGGAAACCTGGGGCCCGCGCATCGAGACCGACCCCATGTTCCCCGAGCGGGTCAATGTCAGCATCGCGCAGGTGATTTCGACCGACGAGATCCGGCTGCGGGTGTGGGAGCGCGGCGTGGGCATCACCCAGGCCTGCGGCACCGCCGCCTGCGCCGCCGCCGTCGCCGCCATGCGGCGCGGCCTGACCGACCGCGAGATCATGGTCCGCCTCGACGGCGGGCCGCTGGAAATCTCGTGGGGCGACGACAACCGCATCCTGATGCGCGGGCCGGTCGCCACCAGCTTCAGCGGCCAGGTGATGCTGTGAGCGCGCCCGAGATCATCACTTTCGGCTGCCGGCTGAACACGCTGGAATCGGAAGTCATCCGCCGCAACGCCGTGGCCGCCGGCCTCGATGACGCGGTCATCGTCAACACCTGCGCCGTTACGGGCGAGGCCGTGCGCCAGGCCCGCCAGGCGATCCGCCGCGCCCGCCGCGACCGGCCCGAGGCGAAGATCATCGTCACCGGCTGCGCCGCCCAGACCGATCCCGCCGCCTTTGCCCTCATGCCGGAAGTTGACCGGGTGCTGGGCAACGAGGAAAAGCTTCGGCCGCAGGGTTTCGACTTCGGCATCGGCCATACCGAGCGCGTCCAGGTCAACGACATCATGTCGGTGCGCGAGACCGCCGGCCATCTGGTCAACGGCATCGACGGACGCACCCGCGCCTTCGTGCAGGTCCAGAACGGCTGCGATCACCGCTGCACCTTCTGCATCATCCCCTTCGGCCGCGGCAATTCGCGCAGCGTGCCCATGGGCGCGGTGGTCGAGCAGGTGAAGCTGCTGGTCGACAGCGGCTACCAGGAAGTGGTGGTCACCGGCGTCGACATCACCTCCTATGGCGCCGACCTGCCCGGCGCGCCCGGC
>CAMDTB010000015.1 GCA_945907245.1 Rhizobium sp. Q54 | reverse complement strand
ATGGCCTCGACCGCCAGCTCGCTGATCCGCTGGTTGATCTCGACGCCGGTGGCCGAGAGCACCGAGCCTTCGGGACCGGGACGCTGGCCGGCGGCGACCGACGACATGATGCGCCGCTCGGTCATCTCCAGGCCCATCACGCCGATCTCCAGCTTCGACAGCTCGGTGGCGAAATACGGGTCCTTGATCAAAGGCGCCTGCCCGCTGACCTGTGCGGCGCACATCCGGCGCAGCTTCTGGATCGCGGCCTTGTATTCGCCCGACGCGCCGCCCGCGCGCTCGAACTCCAGCAGGAACTTGCCGTAGTCCCAGCCCTGGCCCTCGGCGCCGACACGCTGGCTCACCGGGATGCGGACGTCATCGAAGAACACCTGGTTGACCTCGTGGTCGAGGCCCAGCGTGATGATCGGGTCCACCTTGATGCCCGGCGATTTCATGTCGACGAGGACGAAGGTGATGCCTTCCTGCTTCTTGCCGCTGGTGTCGGTGCGCACCAGGCAGAAGATCCAGTCGGCGACATGCGCGTTGGTGGTCCAGATCTTCGAGCCGTTCAGCACATACTCGTCGCCGTCGCGCACCGCGCGCATCTTCAGCGAAGCCAGGTCCGAGCCTGCGCCCGGTTCCGAATAGCCCTGGCACCAGTAGTGCTCGCCCGACAGGATTTTCGGCAGGAAGTAGTCCTTCTGCTCCTGGGTGCCGTAGGTGAAGATCACCGGGCCCACATAGCGCAGGCTCATCGGAATGAGGCGCGGCGCGCCGGCCTGCGCGCATTCCTGCAGGAAGATATATTGCTGGGTCGGGGACCATCCGGTGCCGCCATGCTCCTTGGGCCAGAAATAGCCCACCCAGCCCTTGCGGTAGAGCCGGCGGTGCCACTCCATCACCACGTCCTTCTCCACCCAGACGGTCGTCGTTTTCGCCGTGGCGTCGCGGATGTCCTGGGTCAGTTCCTTGTCGAGGAAGGCACGCACTTCCTGCTGGAAGGCCTTGAGATCGGCGTCGAATTCCAGGTCCATGATTTTATACCCCGGTATAGTTCAGGTCGCGGACGTTACCGCCGTTTGGTCCGGCGGCGCAAGCGCAACGCCTACAGCTCCGGCGGCCGCTCGTGCGGGTTGTCGCTGATGTAGTAGTCCACCCAGCGATGGAAATACTGGTTGCCGCGCTCGTTCCGGCCGAACACCACATTGTCGAACGGCAGGGCGCTGAGACTCTTCTGGATGCGCTCGCCCAGGACGTAGTCCTCGCCATAGGTGACGTCGTAGAGGAATTGGGCGGTCGCCAGCAGCGCGGCCTCTTCCTCGGCGTCCTTCGGCGGGCGCGGATGCACATAGTAGAGGATGGTGCGGTTTTTGTCCGGCGTCGGCCCCGGGATGATCTGGGCGATCTGCCCGAGCCCCAGGCCCAGATACATGGAGATGTTCGGGAACAGGGTGCGCACGAAGGTGAAGCCCTGCTCCTCGAACCTGTGCAGTTCATCGGGCTTGGCCTCGTCCATCACCCCGATATTGGTGGTGCCGTAGGCGACCCGCATGTGCGGTCCGAAGGCGTGGAACTCCATCAGATTGTTCAGGGTCACCTTCAGGATGGTTTCCTTGTGCAACGTGGAAAAGTGGTAGCCCTCGAGATAGCCGTCGAAGGCGATCTTCCAGTTGGCGCCGGTCATTTCCTTCGACGTCAGGAAGTGCCAGGTCTCGAAACCATGCGGCGCCACGTCCTCGATCATGCCGCCCAGCCAGTCGTCCAGGTCCAGTTCGATGCCCGGCTTCAGGATGGCGAAGACCATGCCGGCGCGCTCGTCGCACGACAACTCGGTCAGGCCGAAGTCGTCCTTGTCGATCTGGCCGAACTTGTGCGCCTCTGACACGGCGAACAGCGAGCCGTCGTTGCGGAACGTCCAGCCGTGATAGGGGCACACGAACCGGTTGGCGTGGCCCAGCCCATCCTCGGCGATCGGCGCGCCGCGGTGGCGGCAGGCATTGATGAAGGCGCGCGGCTTGCCGTCCTTGCCGCGGGTGATCAGCAGCGGGATGCCGACCATCTCGCAGGCCTTGTAGTCGCCCGGCTTCGGAATTTCGCAGGTCAGCGCCACCATCACCGGCAGGTGCTTGAAGATCACCTCCACCTCGCGCGCCCAGCGCCGCGGGGCGCTATAGGAGCTGACCGGCACTTCCATGATGCCGTCGGCCTGGTCGGTCGTGTCGTTCCGATGATGCGCGACGATGCGCTCGGCGATCGCGTTGTACTCTTGCGCGCGGTCCATCGTATTCCCCGTATGGCATGCGACCAGCCGACAATCTACCGGATCGGCGGTAGCGCCGCTATCGCGGCGACCCCTCATCCGGCGCTTCGCGCCACCTTCTCCCACAAGGGGCGAAGGGTTCGATACGGCACCGCAGCATCCCCTCTCCCCTTGTGGGAGAGGGTTAGGGTGAGGGGTATCTTTCCACCGCGCCTAAGCCGCCAGCTTGATGCCCTTGGACAGCGACACCGGGATCGGCACGGAAATTTCCAGCAGTTGCTGGGCCTTGCCCTTGGCGAGTTGGTCGACCCGCAGGGTCGCCATGCCGCCGCCGCCCAGCGCTTCGTGGAGCAGGAAGTTGAGTGCGTGCATGGCGGGGACGTCGAAGCGTTCGACCCTCGGATTGACCGCGCCGCGGAACTCGTGGGCGAACCACTCCATCACGACTTCCTCGGTCAGCGCGGCGCGGATATAGGGCATGAACTCCGGCTTGCGAGCGATGACCGCGACGTTGAACTTGTCGCCCTTGTCGCCGGACCGGCCCCAGGCGATATCCACCAGCCGCACGCGGACGGCGTCCTTGTCCAACGGCGGCACGTCGGCGACGGCCGGACGCCGGATAGCAGCCGGGTCGAACCCGCCGGTGGTGGTGAGGGTGACGGACTCGGTCTTGCCGCCGATGTCGACGGAGGCGCGCACACGCTCCTTCGGCAGGGCAAACGAGAACAGCCGCACCACCTTGTTCACCTCGGGCCGGCCGCCGTGCCAGCCGGTGTTGCCGACCATCATGGAGGTCATCGGCGAGGTCAGCTCGCGGCTGAACAGGGCGCAGGCGTGCTTGTTCTCGTGCTCGACCGAGATCTTGGAGACCACCTCGCGGGTGTCGCGGGCACGCGAATGGGCGCCGTAGGAGCTTTCCGCGCCGAGGGACTCGACGTTCGTTGCCCGGAACGGGCCCATGTTGCGGTCGCGCAGCATCTCGTCGAGGCGCTCGAGCAGCGCCGCGGCCTGCCGCTCGGCCTTGACGGCGGCGTTCATGCCCAGCACCGGCAGGATGCCGACCGAACGGTAGCCGTCTTCGAAGGTCGTGCAGACCTTGAATGTGCCGGTCGGCGCCGAGCCTTTCGCGCCGGACACATGGACGCGGTCCTCGCCCACCTGCTCGATTTTCACCTGGGTCCAGTCGCAGGCCACGTCGGGCAGCAGATAGGCCTGCGGGTCGCCCACCTCGTAGAGCGTCTGCTCGGAGATGGTCCCGACATTGACCATGCCGCCGGTGCCCGGCGCCTTGGTCACGATGCAGCTGCCGTCGGCGAAGCACTCGGCGATGGGATAGCCGATATGGGCCCAGTCCTCGACCTGTTCCCAGTCGGTGCAGATGCCGCCTGTCGATTGCGCGCCGCACTCGAGCAGATGGCCGGTAAGGCTGCCGGCCGACATCATGTCGTAGTCGGTATCGGCCCAGCCGAACTCGTGCATCAGCGGGCCGAGCACGAGCGCCGAATCGACCACGCGGCCGGTGATCACCACGTCGGCGCCGCGGGCCAGCGCCTCGGCGATGGGCCGCCCGCCCAGATAGGCGTTGGCGCTGGCGATGCGCGACGGGTCCGGGAACGCCTCGCCCGAATACATCTCGGTGACGCCGGACGCGGCCAGTTCGGCGACTTGGTCGAGGACGTTGTCGCCCTCGACCACCGCGATCTTCAGCGACACGCCGGCTTCGGCGGCGATCTGTTCCATGCGGGCGCGGCAGGCGCGCGGGTTCACGCCGCCCGCGTTGGTGACGATCTTGATGCCGCGGCGGGCGATCTCGCGGACATTGTCCTTCCACACCCACTCGGTGAAATCGTGGGCATAGCCGCCCTCCGGGTTTCGGGCGTGCGCCTTGGCCAGCACCGACATGGTCAGTTCGGCCAGATAGTCGAGCATCAGATAGTCTACATCACCGCCCTTGATCAGCTGGGGCGCCGCCACCGAGCTGTCGCCCAGGAAACCGCCGGCCGAACCGATGCGAACCGTCTTGCTCATCGTCATCTCCCGCTCGTCAACCGCGCCGCATGTGATAACCTGCGCCCGCGCTGGTTCCGTTCTGTCCGCTTATATACCCGGCGCAGGGAAAACTGGGGAAGTAAACAATGACGCTGAATGTTCTGCTGGTCACCAAGGGCCATCCGTTCGACTACAACGGCTTCTACGCCATCTTCGATGAGAACAAGGAACTCAACACCACGGTGGTCGAGCAGCCGGCGGCGCAGATCATCCTGCGGCCGGAATACGTCAAGGATTACGACGCGGTGGTGTTCTACGACATGTGGGGTACCGAGCATGACGGCTCGCGCGCGTTCAAGGAGCCGCCGGCCCACTATATCGACACCATCAACAAGCTGCTCGACAGCGGCAAGGGTCTGGTGCTGCTGAACCACGCGCTGGTGCAGTGGCCGGGCTGGTCGACCTGGCGCGGCATCTCCGGCACGTCGTTCATGCTGGAAGAAGGCGAGCTGTACGGCGAGACGGTGCCAGGGTCCGGCTATCGCGGCGGCGGCGGCGAGCCGCACCGGAACGGCACCCATTTCCTGTCGGTGGTCGACCCGTCGCACCCGGCGACGAAAAACCTGGGGAAGGGCTTCACCGTGACCGACGAGATCTACATCAAGACGCCGGGGTTCGAGAAGAACCCGGACATCCTGCCGCTGCTGCGCAGCGACTACGACTTCTCGCCGGCGAACTTCAACCCGCCGCCGCTCGCGCCGAAGGAGCAGCAGCAGAACTGGAACCATCCGCACGGCTCCAACCTGATTGCCTGGGCCAAGCGCAGCGGCAACAGTCCGGTGGTGTGCAGCGAGGCTGGCGACGGCCCGGCCGCCTATTCCAACCCGGCGTTCCGCCAGTTCCTCGCCGACGCCATCAAGTGGGTGGCGTCCGACGAGGCGAAGGCCTGGGCGCGGAAAAAGTAGGGCTACGTTTTGAATGGAGGGCGGCTGGACCCGTCGTCCTCCATTTCCATCGCTTCGGCGTAGCCGCCGGGGGTCAGATTCCGTCCATGGCCTCGCGGAATAATCGCGAGGCCACTTTGGCGTCATCCACCTGAGCAATGATGTAGCGCAGCCGTGCCCTGAGGGTCGTGTCCTGCGTCACGGTCAATCGTACGGACTTCGGCATGTTCAGTTCCGCAAGGCAGGCGTCCTGGATGTCATGAAGTGCGCGGGATGGCATGTGCATGGAGTAGCCACTGCTTTCTCCCCCGCGTCATTAACGGTCGAGGCGAGGTTTCGATCCTCGCAATATCACGAATATTCCTGATACCGCCGGCCTCCGCCCGACCGCCAGGATTTGCGCGCTATTCGTCGATGATCGCCACGGCCCGGGTCCACCCGGCCGAGGCACCCCGGATCTTGTGCGGGAAGCACGAGATGGTGAAGCCAAAGGGCGGCAGCGCCTCGAGGTTGTGCAGCTTCTCCAGATGGCAGTAGCCGATATGGCGGCCTGCCTTGTGGCCTTCCCAGATCAGCGATGCGTCGTGGCTTTCCCTGTATTTCTCGGCGGTGTGGACGAAAGGCGCGTCCCAGCTCCAGGCATCGGTGCCGGTCAGGCGCACGCCGCGCTCCAGCAGGTACATGGTCGCCTTGTAGCCCATGCCGCAGCCGGTCGACACGTAGCCGGGCTGGCCGTATCGGGCGCCGGCGGCGGTGTTGACCAGCACGATGTCGTGCTCCTTCAGGGTATAGCCGATGCGATCCAGTTCCGCCTCGACGTCGGCATCGGTCGCCACGTAGCCGTCGCCGAAATGGCGGAAGTCGAGCTTCACGCCGTCGCCGTAGCACCATTCAAGCGGCACCTCGTCGATGGTCCAGGCGCGTTCGCCCCGGTTCATCGTGGAGTGGAAATGATAGGGCGCGTCGAGGTGCGTGCCGTTGTGGGTGTTCAGGCGCACATATTCGATGGCCCAGCCTTCGCCGTCGGGCAGGTCCTCCTTGGCGAGGCCCGGGAAGAACCTGGCGATGTCGGCCGGGCTTTGCTGGTGGGTGACGTAGTCGATCAGCGGCCCGAAGCCCGGCGGATCGGAGACGACGTCGTTCTCGAGATAGATCGACAGGTCGACGAAACGGCGCGGCATCATCCCCTCCGAAGCGTTGGCTGCAGATTGTCGGCCGCCCCCTGGCGGCGCCGCAAGTCCTTTCGGCGAGGCGTCTAGCTGTTGTCCTCGACCGGCGCGTCGGGGCCGTTCTTCTTGATGGAGTCGATGGCGTTCTGCGCGGAAGCCTTCGACGAATAACCCTCGGTCGAGAACATGGTTTCGGCGTTGTACTTAAACCGTACGCGGTACTCGCCGGCCTTGTCCTTCACGATCTCGAACTTGTGCGCCATGGGTCGATCTCCATCGGTTGCCTTGAACCGGACCAGAGTACCACCGGCCGGCCGTCAGCGCGCGTTCAACAGATCGAGAGTGCGCGGGTCCGGATCGCCGCCGTAGAAGGCGTCGAGGGCGGCGTCGAACAGGGCGAAATCAGCGTCGCCGGCCGCCTCGCGGAACAGGGTAAGGCACGAGCGCAACTTCATGTCGTCGGGCGAGCCGAGGACGTCGATCACGGGTCGCCCCGCCTGCAGCAGCATCAGCCGGACGCCCTCGCGCAGCCGCGGACCCAGCACCGGATCGGCCAGGTAGCGGCGGGCGTGGTCCAGGTCCCTGATGGCGTAAAGCTGCGCCCGGTGACTGAAGCCCAGGCCGGCGATCTGCGGGAACACGAACCACATCCAGTGAGTGCGCTTGTGTCCCGCCGTCAACTCGGCGATCACCTGCGGCCAGACGAAATCCTGCGCCTCGATGAAGTGGGTCAGGTCGGGGTCGGTCATGAACCCAGTCCGTTATGGAGAGCAAAGCACGGTAATCGATGCCGATGCAGGCGCTAACTTATCCGTGTCCCTGAGCTTGTCGAAGGGCCTTTGCATCAGCGCTCCTGCAAGGCCCTTCGTCAAGCTCAGGGACACGGTGAAAATTGCGGCTTGCACAAGCTGGGTTGCAACGGTGGCTTTGCCGCGTCCAATGGCCGAGAAGGCGAGCGCTACTTCGCCAGCATCCGGTTCACCGCGCTGGTTACCGCCAGCAGCGATGCGTCGACGATGTCGGCGCTGATGCCGACGCCCCAGACGGTCTTGCCGTCGGCCTGCTGGGCCTCGATGTAGGTGACCGATTTAGCCTCGGCGCCGTGGCCGATGGCGTGCTGGTGATAGTCGAGCACGTTGAAGTCCACGCCGCAGTTCTGCTTGACCGCGTCCACGTAGGCGGCGATCGGGCCGTTGCCGAAGCCCTCGATCTCCTGCTTCACCCCGTTGAACACCACCTCGGCGTGGATGTCGCGCTGGTCGGGCCGGCCGGAGACGGGCAGGGTGCTGTGGCTGTGGTACTCGATCGGCGCGGTGCGGTTCAGGTACTCGTTCTCGAAGGTTTCCCAGATCAGCTTCGGCTCGATCTCCTTACCGGTCTCGTCGGCGATGCGCTGGATCACCCGCGAGAACTCCACCTGCAGCAGGCGGGGCGTGTCGAGACCGTAGTCGCTCTTCAGGATGTAGGCGATACCGCCCTTGCCCGACTGGCTGTTGATCCGGATGATCGCCTCGTAGGAGCGGCCCAGATCGGCCGGGTCGATCGGCAGGTAGGGGACTTCCCACACCTTGCTGTTCGAGGCGGCCAGCGCGTCGAAGCCCTTCTTGATCGCGTCCTGGTGCGAGCCGGAGAATGCCGTGAACACCAGGTCGCCCGCATAGGGATGGCGTGGATGGACCGGCAGCTGGTTGCAGTATTCGGCGGTCTGGCGCACCTCGTTGATGCGCGAGAAGTCCAGCGCCGGATCGACGCCCTGGGTGAACATGTTCAGCGCCAGCGTCACCACGTCCACGTTGCCGGTGCGCTCGCCATTGCCGAACAGCGTGCCCGCGATCCGGTCGGCACCGGCCATGAAGCCCAACTCGGCCGCGGCAACGCCGGTGCCCCTGTCGTTATGCGGGTGCAGCGACAGGATGAAGCTGTCGCGCTTGTGGAAGTTGCGGTGGCACCACTCGATCTGGTCGGCATAGATGTTCGGCGTCGCCATCTCCACCGTCGCCGGCAGGTTGATGATCATTTTGTGATCGGGCGTGGACTCGAAAGTATCGATCACCGCCGCGCAGACGTCGCGGGCGAATTCCAGTTCGGTGCCGGTGAAGCTCTCGGGCGAGTACTCGAAAATCCAGTGGGTCTCCGGATTGGCGTCGGCCAGCTGCTTGACCAGCCTGGCGCCGCGCACCGCGATGTCGGTGATGCCGGCCTCGTCCAAGCCGAACACCACGCGCCGCTGCAGCGTCGATGTTGAGTTATACAGGTGGACGATGGCCCGGTGGACGCCTTTCAGCGACTCGAAGGTGCGCTCGATCAGCTCGGGGCGCGCCTGGGTCAGCACCTGGATGGTGACGTCCTCGGGGATCATCTGGCCTTCGACGAGCTGGCGGACGAAGGCGAAGTCGGTGTCGGAGGCGGCGGGGAAGCCGACCTCGATCTCCTTGAAGCCCAGCTCGACCAGCATCTTGAACATGCGGGCCTTGCGGTCGGCGTCCATGGGCTCGATCAGCGCCTGGTTGCCGTCGCGCAGGTCGACGGAGCACCAGATCGGCGGCCTGGTGATGACGGCGGAAGGCCACTGCCGGTCGGTCAGCTGGATCTGCCGGAACGGCGTGTATTTCTCGGTGGCGTTGACGGGCATGTTGGTCACGGTCTTGGTCCTTTTCGTACCGGCGCTCTCGGCGCTCTGGCGGAATGGGTCGATACTGGGTCGCGGCGCGTGATGCTGCCTTGATCTGGCTCACGGGCAGGCGCTTGTGCGCCGGTCAGGCCCGGGAACCGCCCATAAGTCGCACCGCGCGCCGAACCGCCGCGCTGCCCTTTGATCCGTGTCTGTCGATTTGAACCGTCACTGTGGTCACCCGATCGCATGTTCGTCTCATGGCTCTTATAGGCGAGCCGGCCCGGTCCCGTACTAGAGGGACAGGCTCGTAAGTCGAAGGGGCAGCGATTCAGCGGTGCGGATCATGGCGACATAACTACGGATGGCTGCCGGATTGTCAAGCGATCGCTGATCCCCTCAACGGGTTGTGTGATAGGATGTATCAGGGCGCTTCATCCAGTATGATGGAACGGTGAATCACCAGGGTCCGCCGATGAGCACCATGCCATGACGTCCGAGGAAATGGCCCAGCACGTCGCCGCCATCTGCCGGGACGAAAGCATCAGGGTGCTGCCCCATTCGCGCGGCGGCCGCGCGTCCAAGGCCCACAAGGTCATCGCCATCCGGCCGGTGAAGAGTGCCATCACCTATGCGGTGGCGCTGCACGAGCTGGGCCACGTGCTCGGCCCGTGGCAGTCGCAGCCGCGGCTCTACGCGGAAGCGGGCGCGTGGAAATGGGCCCGGGAAGTGGCCGGCATCTGGACCCCGTCCATGGAGGAAAAGATGTCCCGCTCGCTGCACTCCTACGTGCTGTGGGCCGAACGCCGCGCCCCCAGGATCAAGCTGCCCGAGGACGACCACGAATTCTGGATGCTGCTGGGTGTCCCACCTGAACCCAGGAAGCGCGCGCCCGCCAAGCGGCGGCGGCGCCGGGTCAGCGTGCTGCGGATGATCTTCGGGCGGTAGGGAAGGGAGCCGCTCCGGCGGTCACGCCAATCCCAGCGCCTTGATCAGTGCCTTGTCGACGACGCCCGCGGGCAAGCCCTGGTCCAGCCTGAACCGCGTGATCGCGGCCCTTGTATTCGGGCCAATGTCGCCATCGGCGGCGCCGACTTCCACATAGCCCAGGTCGCGCAGCCGGCGCTGGATGTCGATGACGTCCGGTGCATCGGGCTGCTCGTCCAGCGGGACCGGCGCGCCCAGCGTGCGGCGGACCTTGTTCAGCCAGGCCTCGCGGTCTTCCTGGCCGTTCAGGCCGCCATTGATGCGGCGGGTGACGTTGCCGAAATTGCCGGTATCGCAGATGTCGTTGAGGCCCTTCCAGCGCCAGAAGCCGCAGGCCACGACCAGCGCGTGCTCGGGCGCGAACGCCAGGTCGGGCGAGCCTTCCAGGTCGAGGCCGGTGCGCTGGCCGACCTGCTGGTAGCCGTCGCGGCCGGTGATCTGGATGTAGCCGCGGCCGCGGTAGCGCCAGCCGTCGCCCGAGGCACTGCCCCGGTTGCCCATGCGCTCGCCATAGACGGTGTTGGCCAGCAACTCCGGATTGCCGGCGCAGCGGCCGGCGGACGCCAGCGTCGGGAATCGGCTGGGCCACACCTCGCACAGCCGCTGGGCGCGGTAGTTGAGGTTCTCCTGCATGATGGTGAGCCCGCCGGACTCGTGGCCGATCTGCGCCAGGAAATAGTGCAGGCGCGTGTCGTTGCCGGTGATGCCAAAGCGGCCGAGCACGTCTTCGGCCTGCGCGGCGAAGGCGGCGAGATGTTCGGCCGGTCCGCGCGGATAGAGCGCACGGATAGTGGTGATGGTCAGCATGTCCCCCTCCAAGTCCCCCGGCGCCCATCTAATGGGGACCATTTTACCTGAAGCCGGGACGCGAGTCCCCCGCGGTAATCAGGCGCTGAGGGTGGCGTCGAGCTGTTCCTGGGCTTCCATCCAGAGCGATTCCTCGCGCGCCAGCTCGGCCTTGATGTCTTTGACGAGACGGGTGAGGCGTTCGATCCTCGGCTTGTCGCCCGCGGCGTAAATCTTGGGATCGGCCAGGTTGACCTCGGCCCTGGCCAGGTCGGCCTCCAGCTTGGCGATGCGTGCCTCGTGGTCGCGGACCTTGTTGCGCAGCGGCGTCGCGTTCTGCCGCTGGGCCTTGGACGGACCATTCCCCCTGGCGGCATTGGGCGCCGCAACCGAACGGTCGTCGCCCTTGCGGTTCGAGCCAGGCTCCTTCTTGGTGCCGCGCTGCGACAGGAGCAGCCGCTTGTAGTCCTCCATGTCGCCGTCGAACGGCGCCACCTTGCCGCCCTGCACCAGCCAGAGCTGGTCGGCGACGGTCTCGACAAGATGCGGGTCGTGGCTGATCAGGATCACCGCGCCCGGATAGTCGTTGAGCGCGTGGACCAGCACCTCGCGGCTTTCGATGTCGAGATGGTTGGTCGGCTCGTCGAGAATCATGATGTGCGGCGCGTCGAGCGCGGCCAGCGCCATCAGCAGCCGGGCCTTCTGGCCGCCGGACAGCTTCTCCACCGGGTTGAGCACGATGTCGGCGCCGATGCCGGCGGCACCGAGGCGCGCGCGGAGCTTGCTCTCGCCTTCCTGCGGCAGCTTGCGCATCAGGTGCTGCAGCGAGTTCTCGCCCTCGACCAGCTCGTCGAGCTGGTGCTGGGCGAAAAAGCCGATGCGCAGCTTGGACGACTTGGTCAGCTTTCCGGCCATCAGCGGCAGCCGGCCGGCCAGCAGCTTGGCGAAGGTGGACTTGCCCTCGCCGTTGGCGCCCAGCAGCGCGATGCGGTCGTCCTGGTCGAGGCGCAAATTCAGGTTCTTCAGCACCGGCAGGCCGTCATAGCCGACCACCGCGTTCTCGAACGTCACCAGCGGCGGCGCGAGCTCTTCCGGGGCGGGGAAATGGAACGGCGCGACGGCGTTCTCGGACACCGCGAGAATCGGCTTCATCCGCTCCAGCATCTTCACCCGCGACTGGGCCTGGCGGGCCTTTGAGGCCTTGGCCTTGAAGCGGTCGACGAAGCTCTGGATGTGGGCGCGCTGGGCGTCCTGCTTGCGCTTCATGGACAGCTGCTGTTCCAGCTTCATCCGGCGCTCGGTGTCGAACTGGTCGTAGGTGCCGGTGTAGTAGGTCAGCTTCTGGCCGGTCAGGTGCAGGATGCCGTCCACCGACCGGTTCAGCAGCTCGCGGTCATGGGAGATGATCAGCGCGGTGTGCGGGTACTTGGCGATGAAGCTTTCCAGCCAGACCGTGCCCTCGAGGTCGAGATAGTTGGTCGGTTCGTCGAGCAGCAGCAGGTCGGGCTGGGAGAACAGCACCGCGCCCAGCGCAACGCGCATGCGCCAGCCGCCGGAGAATTCGTGGCAGGGCCGCTGCTGCGCCTCGGCGTCGAAGCCCAGGCCCGACAGGATCTGGCCGGCGCGCGCCTCGGCGGAGTAGGCGTCGATGTCTGCGAGGCGGATCTGGATCTCGGCGATGCGGTGCGGATCGGTCGCGATCTCGGCTTCCTGCATCAGCGCGTGGCGCTCGACATCGGCCATCACCACGGTCTCGAGCAGCGTGTGATCGGTCGCGGGCGCTTCCTGGGCGACGCCGCCGATACGGAAGTTGCGCGGCACCTCGATCTCGCCGTCGTCCAGCGACAGCTCGCCGCGGATCAGCCGGAACAGGGTGGTCTTGCCCGTGCCGTTGCGGCCGACCATGCCGACCTTGTGCCCAGTCGGGATCACCGCCGAGGCATTGTCGAACAGGCGGTTGCCCACCATGGTGAAGGTTATGTTCCGGATCGCCAGCATGGCGCGAACAAGTGGCCTCTCGGGCGGCAGATGTCAACTCACGGGACTCGGCAAGTCCCATGCACGAAGCGCTTGGCTGGAGCCGGCGCGTGCGACCGGGCGAGTTGCCAGCAGGCCGCCCGATCCCCTAAGCTTGTCGCTCATTCAGGATAGGGGAGCGACATGAGTATCTACGACATTCCGGTTCGCAAGATCGACGGCAAGGAAGCCTCGCTGAAGGACTACAAGGGCGACGTGCTGCTGGTCGTCAACGTGGCGTCGAAGTGCGGCCTGACGCCGCAATACGAGGCGCTCGAGAAGACCTACCAGTCCTACCGCGACAAGGGCTTCAAGGTGCTGGGCTTCCCGGCGAACAATTTCGCCGGCCAGGAGCCGGGCTCCGACGAAGAGATCCAGGATTTCTGCTCGACCAAGTTCGACGTGGATTTCCCGATGTTCTCGAAGATCAGCGTTCAGGGCGACGACCGTCATCCGCTCTACAAGGAGCTGATCGCCGAGCATCCCGGCCGCATCAACAAGCCGGACAGCCAGCTCAAGAAGATCCTCGACGAGCGCGGCCTGGCGTCGAAGAACGAGGCCGACATCATGTGGAACTTCGAGAAGTTCCTCGTCAGCCGCGACGGCAAGGTGGTCGGCCGCTTCGCGCCGGACATCGCGCCGGATGACCCGACGATCACCGGCGCCATCGAAAAGGAGCTGTCGGCCTAGGGCCGACAGCTCCCCTCATCCGTATTGTCATCCCGGCGAAAGCCGGGACCAAGTACGGCGGCTGTTCTGGGTCCCGGCTTTCGCCGGGATGACAATGTAATTGGGGGATCGTATGCACATCGAACCCTTCACCGTCGCCATTCCCGACGAGGCCATCGACGATGTGAAGCGCCGCCTCAAGGCGACGCGCTTTCCCGACGACTTCGCCAATGACGACTGGAAATACGGCACGCCGACCGCGTACCTGAAGTCGCTGGTCGATTACTGGATCGATGGCTACGACTGGCGCGCCGCCGAGCGGGAGATCAACAAATTCTCCCACTTCCGGACGGAAATCGACGGCGTTCCGGTCCACTTCATCCACCACAAGAGCCGGAAGAAGCATGCGATCCCGATCATCGTCAGCCATGGCTGGCCGTGGTGTTTCTGGGACATGCGCCACGTCATCAAGCCGCTGGCCGAGGGCAAGCCGGCATTCGACGTGATCGTGCCGTCGCTTCCCGGCTTCGGCTTCTCGACGCCGCTCAGGGTGCCCGGCATCAACTGGTGGCGCACCGCCGACCTGTGGCACACCCTGATGACCGAAGGTCTCGGCTACGGGAAATACGCGGCAAGCGGCGGCGACTGGGGTGCGCTGGTCACCAGCCAGCTCGGCCACAAATACGCCGCCAGCCTGCACGGCATCCACCTGATGCACGCCATCCCGCTCACCCTGTTCAACCACGAGCGGCCCTGGGACATCACCGGCGGCGCCCTGGTGCCGCCGTCCGTCACCGGCGAGCTGCGCGAGGCGGTCCACGCCCGCCAGCGGCGCATCGCCAGCCACGTGGCGGTCCAGGTGCTCGACCCCATGACGCTCGCCAACGGCCTCAACGATTCGCCCGCTGGACTGCTCTCCTGGCTGGTCGAGCGCAGGCGCGCCTGGGGCGACACCCATGGCGATGTGGAGTCGCGCTTCCCGAAGGAGCACCTGATCACCACCACCATGCTCTATTGGCTGACCGGCAGCTTCCACACCTCGGCGCGCTACTATGCCGAGGCGGCGCACAATCCGTGGAAGCCGTCGCACGACCGGATGCCGACCGTCGAGGCGCCCACCGCCGTCACCTTCCTGGGCGGCGAGAAGGACCCGGCGGTGGCGGACTCGGTGGCCGCCTTCAAGGCTAGCGAACGGGCGAAGGTCTACAATCTCCGGCAGGTGACGGCGCATCCGACCGGCGGCCATTTCGGCCATTACGAGGAGCCGGAGGCGGTGGTCGCCGCGATCCGCTCCATGTTTGGCGCATCTCGCTAGTGAGGCTGCGTCGTTAGCCTTATGCTGACGGTAAAACGCCCGCCGTCAGGAGGATCCAGCCATAGCGAAGAGGGCCAAACGCGGCCTGGGCCGCCGAATCCTGCGTCTGCTGGGGATGCTGGTGATCTTCGTGCTGCTGGCGCCGCCGGTGGTCCTGCTGGCCTACCGCTTCGTACCGCCGCCGTTCACGCCGCTGATGCTGATCCGGCTGACCGAAGGCTACGGCATCGACAAGGACTGGACCCCGCTCGACCGCATCTCGTCCAATCTCCAGCGCGCGGTGCTGGCGTCCGAGGACGCCAAGTTCTGCGTCCATGACGGCTTCGACTGGGACGCGCTCGAGGAAAACCTCGACAAGCTCCAGCAGGGTGAGCGCTCGCGCGGCGGCAGCACCATCTCGATGCAAACATCGAAGAACCTGTTCCTCTGGCCGGACAGGTCGTTCATCCGCAAGGGCATCGAGGCCTATCTGACGGTCTGGCTGGAGTTTCTGGTGCCGAAGCCGCGTATCCTTGAGCTGTATCTGAACATCGCCGAGTGGGGCAAGGGCATCTACGGCGCCGAGGCGGCGGCCCGACACCATTTCGGGGTTCCTGCGGCAAAGCTGAGCCCACGCCAGGCGGCGCTGCTGGCGGTGACCCTGCCCAGCCCGTTGCGCTACAACCCGGGCAAGCCCGGCCCCTATCTGTCGTCGCGCGCCGGGGTCATCCAGGGCCGCATGTATTCGGTGCCCTACACCGCCAAAGTCGTCTGCAAGGAGCAAAAGAAGCCATGACCCTGCTCAAACCGGACAGCATCTATCTCGGCACGGGGGCGGCGCCCCAGTACCTCACACTGAAGCGCGCCAACCGGCACGGACTGATCGCCGGCGCGACCGGCACCGGCAAGACCGTGTCGCTGCAGATCCTCGCCGAGGGGTTCTCCCGCGCTGGCGTGCCGGTGTTCATGGCAGACGCCAAGGGCGACCTGTCCGGTATCTGCCAGGAAGGCGCGCCGAAGGACTTCCTGCTCAAGCGGGCGGCGCAGATCGGCCTCGACGACTACGAATTCGAGGCATTCCCGGTGGTGTTCTGGGACCTGTTCGGCCAGCAGGGACATCCGGTGCGCACGACGGTGTCCGAGATGGGACCGCTCCTGCTTACCCAGATGCTGGGTCTCAACGACGTGCAGGAAGGCGTGCTCAACATCGCCTTCCGGGTGGCGGACGAGCAGGGACTGCTGCTGCTCGATCTCAAGGACCTGCGCGCCATGCTGAGCCATATCGGCGAGAACGCGTCGCAACTCACCAACGCATACGGCAACGTGTCGAAAGCCTCGATCGGCTCGATCCAGCGCGCGCTGCTGACGCTGGAGAACGAAGGCGCGGAAGGCTTCTTCGGCGAGCCCGCCCTGGAGCTGCGGGATTTCCTGGCGCACGGGCCGGACGGGCGTGGCACGATCAACATCCTGGCGGCCGACAGGCTGATCCAGTCGCCCAAGACTTACGCCACCTTCCTGTTGTGGCTGCTGTCGGAACTGTTCGAGGACCTGCCCGAGGTAGGCGACCCGGACAAGCCGACGCTGGTGTTCTTCTTCGACGAGGCGCACCTGCTGTTCAAGGACACGCCCAAGGCGCTGATCGACAAGGTGACCCAGGTGGTTCGGCTGGTGCGCTCGAAGGGTGTCGGCGTGTATTTCATCACCCAGAGTCCCGACGATATCCCGGACGACGTGCTGGGCCAGCTCGGCAACCGCATCCAGCATGCGCTGCGCGCGTTCACGCCGCGCGACCAGGCCGCGGTGCGGACCGCGGCGCAGACGTTCCGGCAGAACCCCGCGTTCGATACCAGCCAGGTGATCACCGAACTCGCGGTGGGCGAGGCACTAGTCTCGACCCTCGACGACAAGGGCGTTCCCACCATGGTCGACCGGGCGCTGATCCGGCCGCCGCAGTCGCGGCTGGGGCCGGTCAGCCCGCAGGAGCGCCAGGAGGTGATGCGCGCCAGCGTCATGTCCGGCCGGTACGACACCGTCCGCGACCGGGAGTCCGCCTATGAGCGCCTGACACAACGGGTCGAACCGCGCCCGCAACAGCAGCGGCGGCAAAATCCGTGGGATGCAGGGGGGCGGGATCAGGAGCCGGCGCGGGAGACCAGGCCGCCGCCACGCCCCTCGACGCGCGCGCCGTCGACCCGCCAGCGCCAGGGCGTGGGCGAGACCTTCGCCAAGTCGATCGCGTCGTCGGTGGGCAGGGAAATCGGCCGGGCATTGCTGCGCGGCCTGATGGGGTCGCTGAAAAGATAGCGCCTAGTCGCGCCGCCTCGGGCGGTTGAAGAAGATCAGCGAGGCCACGGCGCCGATCAGCAGCGCGCCGCCCAGCGCGGTCAGCGGCTTCGATGCCACCCAGTCCTCGGCGGCCTCGACACCCCTCAGTGCTTCGTCGGTCAGCATCGACAGTTCGTTGCCGGGCTGGTGAGTCATCGGGCGGGTCACCAGGCGATAGAGCGAGAACGCGAAAATACCGCCGATCGGCAGCAGGCCGGCGCCCACCGCGAAGGCGGCCCAACCCGGCCCCCAGGCCGGCTCGAGCGCCATATAGATCGCCGCGAGCAGAAAGCCCGCGGCGGTCATGAATATGGCGAAGCAGGCGCAGCCGAGAAAAATCCCGGCGGGTATCCTGCTCCACGGTATCGATGCGGTTGGCCGAGCCGCTGCCGAGACCGTCAGGAAAAGCGTAACGGCCTTGGTCAGCAGCCCCATCAACGGCGACCGCCCGCCAGCAACAGAGCCAGGATGGCGCCGACGCTGAACGCCACGCCCAGGCTGGTAAGAGGCTGCTTCTGCACGTTCAGCCGGACCGAGTCGACCGCCTGCTGGCTGCGATCACTCAGGATGACGCCCAAATCTTCAAGACGTTCACGGAGTGCTTCGAGTTCTGCTTTAGCTTCGTTCATACCGGTTCTCGTTCCTTCACGCAGGACCTGCTGAGTCGAAGCGACCAGAGCGTCCCAATCCTTCTGCAACTTGCGCAGATCCTTTTTCAAAATTTCCACCTTCGCGGTGTCTAAATCGTCCGCCGGTGCATCCGCCATCGCGTTTTCCTTTCCATTGTCAGCTGCTCCGGTCGCGGGCGGCCACTTCAGGGACCGCGACGCTCGAGTACGTCAAGAGCAAGGGCCTCAGTATAGCACGTTTCCCATCGCTATTGATGGCAACGGACCGGCTCTTGCGAACGCGGCCCATTCCACCCATCAACGTCGCTGGGCAAGGAACGGTTCCTCCTTCGTCTGTGGGTAAGACATTACCAGCGCACGCCTATCCGGCTCAACGGCGTTCTCCCGCCATTCATGCCAAGCCAGACTTTCATCCCAACCTAATCAATTGACTTAATCAATCGATTGAATATAGTCGCCGCGCGTTCAGGATGAATCGCGGAGCGGCGGATGCAGGTTGTGGCGGAGAAGGCTGACGCGAGGCAGCGGCTGATCGAGGCGGCGCTGAAGGTGTTCGGCGAGCACGGCTTCAAAGGCGCCTCGACCCGTGCGATCGCCGGCGAGGCAGGCGCCAACATTGCCGCCATACCTTACTATTTTGGCGGCAAGGAAGGTCTCTATCTCGCGGTGGCCGGTTACATTGCCGACCAGATCACCGGGAGTATGGGGCCCGGGCTGAACGCCGCCGGGAAACTCGCCGACGACCCGGCGACCACGCCGGAGCAGCGCCACCAGGCCATGCTGGCGCTGGCCGATGGCTTCATTTCCATGTTGGTCGGCACCGAGGAGGCGGCGCTTTGGGCGCGCTTCGTGGTGAGGGAGCAGTTCGATCCGACCGAGGCGTTCGACGTGCTCTACGACCGGGTCATGGGCCCGTCCTACGTGGCCATCGCCAAACTGCTGGGGCCGCTGCTCGGTTTGCAGCCCGACTCGGACGTCCTGAAGCTGCGCATCTTCTCGGTGATCGGGCAGGCGCTGGTGTTTCGCGTCGCCCGGGCCGCGATCCTGCGGAGGCTGGAATGGGACGCCTATACGCCCGAACGGCTGGACCAGATCCGCGCCGCGCTGCGCGCCAACCTCATCGCCATCATGGACGCCGGGAGGCCCGCATGAGGACGCTCGTTTCCCTTGGTCTTCTGGCCGGTTTACTGGCCGCCTGCGGCGACGGCGGACCGGCGTCCTGGCAAGGCTATGTCGAGGGCGACCCGCTGCTCGTTGGCCCGAAAGCCTCGGGGCAACTCAGCAAGCTCGCGGTCGACTCGGGATCACGGGTCGAACAGGGCGCGCTGCTGTTCATCCTCGATGCCGATACCGTGCTCGCCCGGCGTGACCAGGCCGCCGCACGCCAGGCGCAGGCGCAGGCCCAGCTCGACGACCTGCTCAAGGGCAAGCGCCCGGAGGAGATCGCCGTGATCGACGCCCAGATCCGCGAGGCCGAGGCGCGGCTTGCCGTCGCCCAGCGGGAATTCGACCGCATCGAGAAACTGGTCGCCGCCAAGGTCGCGTCGGTGAAGTCGTTCGACAACGCCCGGGGTGACCGCGACGTTGCCGCCGCCGAACTGGAACGGCTGAGGCGCGAGCGCCGCAGCCAGCTGCTGCCAGGCCGCGCGGACACCGTCGAGGCGGCCAGGCGCAACGTGGCCGCCGCCCAGGCTCAGCTCGCCGAAGCCGAGACCGCGCTGCGCGAGCGCTCGGTTTACGCGCCGAGGGCGGGGGCGGTGCAGGACGTGTTCTTCCGCGAGGGCGAGGTGGTGTCCGAAGGCCGCCCGGTGGTGTCGATCCTGCCGCCGTCGGGGCGCAAGGTGCTGTTCTACGTGCCCGAGGTCGATCTGGCGCGGGTGAAGCAGGACGACTCGGTCGGGGTTGGCTGCGACAACTGCCCCTCCGGCATGACCGCCAAAGTGACCTTCGTGTCTGGCGAGGCCGAGTTCACCCCGCCGGTGATCTTCTCGGTCCAGACCCGCGACAAGCTCGTCTACAAGGTCGAGGCGGTGCCGCAGGCGAATGCCGCGGCGCTGAAGCCCGGCCAGCCGGTGGACGTGGTGCTTGGCCGGAAAGCCGACGGGCCATGAACGGTGCGGTCAACGCCATCGAGGCGGCCGGCCTGACCAAACGCTTCGGCGAGAAGACCGTGGTCGACAATGTTTCGCTGGAGGTGAGGCAGGGCGAGATTGTCGGCTTCCTCGGCCCCAACGGCTCGGGCAAGACCACGACCATTCGCATGCTCACCGGCCTGCTGACGCCCGACAGCGGCACCGGCAGCTGCCTGGGCTTCGACATCGTCCGCGAGGCGGACCAGATCAAGCGCAACATCGGCTACATGACCCAGCGCTTCAGCTTCTACGAGGATCTGTCGATCCGCGAGAACCTGGAGTTCGTCGCCCGGCTCTATGACCTCAAGCCGATGAAGAAGTACGTCGACGCTACGCTGGCCCGGCTCGGCCTCGGCAGCCGCCAGAAGCAGCTGGCCGGCCAGCTATCCGGCGGCTGGAAGCAGCGGCTGGCGCTGGCGGCGTGCATCATGCACGAGCCCCGGCTGCTGATGCTCGACGAGCCGACCGCCGGCGTCGACCCGCAGGCCCGCCGCGAGTTCTGGGACCAGATCCACCAGCTGGCCGACGAGGGTCTGACCGTACTGGTCAGCACCCACTACATGGACGAGGCCGAGCGCTGCCACCGCATCGTCTACATTTCCTATGGCAAGGTGGTGGCGCGCGGCACGGTGGACGAGGTGATCGCCGAATCCGGCCTCACCACCTGGGTGATCCGCGGGGTCGCCAACGGCGCGCTGGCCGACGAGTTGCGCAGGCAAACCGGAGTCGAGCAGGTGGCGCAGTTCGGCACGACGCTGCACGTGGTCGGCTCCGACGCGGCGGCCCTTCGCGCCGCGGTGGATCGCTACGCCGGCCGTCCGGGCCTCGAGATCGCGCCTGGCGAGACCAGCCTCGAGGATGTGTTCATCCGGTTGATGAGCCAGCATGGCGAGGTGCGCTGATGCATATGGGCAGCCGGATCAAGGCCATCCTGATCAAGGAGTTCATCCAGCTCCGCCGCGATCGGCTGACCTTCGGCATGATGGTCGGCATTCCGATCATGCAGCTCATCCTGTTCGGCTTCGCCATCAACACCGACCCGAAGCAGCTGCCGACGGCGATCATCGCGCCCAATCCCAGCGCCTACACCCGTGACATCCTCGCGGGCATGCGCAATTCGGACTATTTCCGCTTCGAGGACGACACCGTCACCGAGGCCGAGGCAGAGGAAGGCCTGCAGCGCGGCGAGCTGTCCTTCGTGGTGACGTTTCCCGCGGATTTCGGCCGCGACCTGGTGCGCGGCCGGCGGCCCCAGGTGCTGATCGAGGCCGACGCCACCGATCCTTCCGCTGCGAGCAACGCCGTCAATGCGTTCAGCCGGATCGTCGATGACGCCCTGCGCGACGATCTGGTCGGTCCTATGGCGCAGGAGAAGCGGGGCCAGCCTGCCGTCGACGTGGTCGTCCACCGGCTCTACAACCCGGAAGGCATCACCCGCTACAACATCGTGCCCGGTCTGCTGGGCGTGATCCTCACCATGACGATGACCCTGATGACCGCGATCTCGCTGACCCGCGAGGCCGAGCGCGGCACCATGGAGAATCTGCTGGCCATGCCGGTGAAGCCGGTCGAGGTGATGATCGGCAAGATCGCACCCTATATCGGCATCGGCTTCGTCCAGGTGTCGATCATTCTGCTTGCGGCGTATTTCGTCTTCGGCGTGCCGATGATGGGCTCGTTCTCGGCGCTGTTCGTCGGCCTGACGGCGTTCATCGCCACCAACCTGGCGCTGGGCTACACCTTCTCGACCATCGCCCGCAGCCAGATGCAGGCGATGCAGATGACGTTCTTCTTCTTCCTGCCGTCGATCCTGCTGTCGGGCTTCATGTTCCCGTTTCTCGGCATGCCGAACTGGGCGCAGTGGATCGGCTCGGTGTTGCCGCTGACCCATTTCCTGCGCATCGTCCGCGGCACCCTGCTGAAAGGCAGCGACCTGTGGGACATCCTGCCCAATCTGTGGCCGATCCTGCTGATCTTCGCGGTGGTTTCCACAATTGCCCTGCTGCGCTACCGCAAGACACTGGACTAGCAGCGCTTTCTCGACATCATGGGCGCATGGACAATCTGGCGCACACCCTGGCCGGCGCCGCCCTGGGCGAAGCCGGCCTGAAGAAGAAAACCGGGCTGGCGATGGCGACCCTGATGATCGCCGCCAACCTGCCGGACCTGGACGTCATCGGCCTGTTTTTCGGCGAGAACCTGGCCTGGCGGCGGGGCTGGACCCACGGACCCATCGCGCTGCTGCTGCTGCCGCCAGTGCTCGCGTGGCTCGTGGTGGCGTTCGACCGTTGGCAGGCGCGGCGCGGCAAGCGGCCGGCGGACCGGCTGCCGGTGCGGCCGGGCTGGGTGCTGGCGCTGGCCTATGTCGGCATCCTGTCGCATCCGCTGCTGGATTTCCTCAACACTTACGGCATCCGCTGCCTGATGCCGTTCTCCGACCGCTGGTTCTATGGCGATGCGCTGTTCATCATCGACCTGCTGGTCTGGACGTCGCTTGGCCTGGGAATCTGGCTGTCGCGGCGGAGGGAACGGCAGGGCAGGGGGGGAACGTGGAAGCCCGCCGCCGTGGCGCTGGGCTTTGTCGGCGCCTATTCCAGCGCCATGGGCGCGGCCAGCGCCGCCGCAGAGCGCTATGTGGCGCGGGAAGTGGTCGCGCGCGGCATGGACGAGCCCCGGAGCGTCCTCGCCAGTCCCGTGCCGCTCGACCCGTTCCGCCGGTCCATCGTGTTCAGCACCGGGCAGGCATACGGTTTCGGCGAACTCCGCTGGCGGCCGGAGCCGATGCTGAGCCTGGAGCCGGATCTGGTGCCGACCAACATGGACGATCCCGCCATCGCCCGGGCACAGGCGCAGGACAAGAAGGTGGCCGACTTCCTCTACTGGTCGCGGTTGCCTTTCGCCGAAATCGAGCGGCGGCCCGGCGCCGCCGACGTCGCCATCGGCGACGCCCGCTACCAGCGGCGGCCCGCCGACGGGCGTTTCACCGTGCGGGCGACGGTTCCCGAGTGAGCCGCAGGACGGCCACCAGGGTGCCGAGCCCGACGGCCAGCATGGCCGTCAGCACCACGGCATAGAAGCCCGCGCTTTCCTTCGGCGGACCATGGAGCAGGTGGTCCAGTGTCGGCACCAGCAGCGACAGGGTGAAACCGCAGAACGCGCCCCAGGCCGTGGTGAGGCCAATCCGGCGGCCCGCCCATGCCGCCCAGAGCATGCCCGCCGCCACGAGCACCTCGTCGAAGGCCAGGGGCATCAACTGCTGCTGGCCCCACCAGCGCGCCAGTTCGCCGCCGGCGAGCAGGACGCCGACGGCGGCGGTGAAGATGCGAAGGAACGTCATGCCCATCTCCCTTGTTGAGTCCGCAACGCGGCACAAGGATAGTGTTAGAGCGATGGACCGGAGGATGCCATGAAACTCTACGAATTCGGACCTACGCGCTCGCTCCGGGTGCGCTGGACGCTGCAGGAACTGGACATTCCGTTCGAGGCGATCACGGTCAACATGCTGAAGGGTGAGCACCTTCAACCAGCCTTCCTCAAGATCAACCCGGCGGGAAAGCTCCCGGCGCTGGTCGATGGCGACCTGGTATTGACCGAATCCATGGCCATCGTCATCTACCTGGCGGAAAAATACGCCGACAAGGGTTTCATTCCCGCCGACGTGAAGCAACGGGCCGAGTTTTTCAAATGGATCATGTTCACGGCCACCGAGCTCGAGCAGCCGTTGTGGCGAATCGCCCGCAACACCAATCTCTATCCGGCCGAAAAGCGCCAGCCTACCGATGTCGAGATGGCGGCCGAGGACTTCCGGCCCACGGCTGAGGTGCTGGACGAGCATCTCGCCGGCCGTAAGTTCGTGGCCGGAGACGGTGCGACGGTGGCGGACTTCGCGCTGGCCTATACCCTCGACTGGGCGAACGAGGCGCTGCTGCTCGGCGACTTCCCAAGGCTGCAGACCTACATGACGCGGATGTACGCACGCCCTGCGGCGCCGATGCGCATCGCCACGGCATTCGCCGCCGCGATGCGGTAGGGATTCACGTATCAATCATCGGTGCTTCTGCGAGCGACGCGAAGCAGCCCAGCCGTGCCGGTGATGGCAGCAAGACGGAGATGCCGGATTGCCGCGCTATGCTCGCAAAATCACGGAAACATAGGAGGAAATTGCCGACTGCCACGTCACGTCGAGGGACAGCGTTCGGACCAGGTCCGGGCGGCCACCAGAGGCAGTAAAGGGCGCAGCCGATAAGAATAACCCCGCTCTTTCGAACGGGGTTTTCCTATGCCGATATGCAGGAGCCGCTCAGTGCAGATGCTTGGGCAGCTCGCGGATGGCGTCTTCGACCAGGGCGTTGGCCTTGCCGGCGTCGATGCTGGCGGCGATCACCTTGCGGGCGGCTTCCGTGGCCACTTCGACGGCGACCGTGCGGACTTCCTTTACCGCGGCGGCTTCGGCCTGGGCGATCTTCTCCACGGCCAGCTGCTCGCGGCGGGCGATACTGGCTTCCAGCGCCTTCTGGGCGTCGGCGGCGATCCGCTTGGCCTCGGATTCGGCGTGGGCGACGATCCCCTGCGCCTCGGCCTGCGCCTCGCGCTCCTTGCGCTGGTACTGGGCGAGCAGGGCTTCCGCCTCCTGGCGCAACCGCTGGGCCTCGTCGATCTGCGCCGCGATGGCGGCGGACCGCTTGTCGAGCGCCGTGGCGATCAGCTTCGGGACCTTCACGTACAGCAGCAGCGCGACGAAGAGCAGGAACGCGATGGCGACCCAGAACTCGGGCGACTGGTAGAAGGGCTCGGCATGCGCGGCGGCTTCGTGGCCGACCTCGCTCATGGTGCCGTCTTCATGCTCCATGTTACTTCACTCCCCGGCGCGACAGTTCCTCGCCTACCGCCTGGTCGATGCTGGCGCCGTCCGGCTGGGTGCCCAGCAGGCGTGCGACGACGGCGACCGCCGTGTCAGTGGCGATCTCGCGCACCTGACTCAGGGCCTGGTCGCGGGTGGCGCGGATGCTGGCTTCAGCCTCGGCGGCCTGCGCCGACAGCCGGGCTTCGGCTTCCGCCTGGCGGGCGTCGGCGTCGGCCTGGATGGTGGCGCGGGTCTGGGCGGCGATCTCCGTCGCCTTGGCGCGGGCTTCCGCCAGCGCCTGCTCGTAACCCTTGAGCGCCGCGTCGGCCTCGCGGTTCAGCTGATCGGCCTGGCTCAGGTCGCCGGCGATCTTCTCCTCGCGGCTGCGGAGGATGTCGCTTACCTGCGGCAGCGCAAGCTTGGACATAAGCAGGTAGAGCAGCAGGAAGGTGACCGCCAGCCAGAACAGCTGCGGCGGAAACCGCGTCAGGTCGAGCTGGGGCAGGCCGCCCTCCGCCGCGTACGCGGCCTGTCCGGCTGCGACGGCGAACGATCCGGTCAGGACCAGAGCCGCTGTTGAGAACTGGCGCATGCGGGGCATCCCCGATCCGGTTCGGTTAGCCGAACAGGATCATCATGGAGACGAGCAGACCGAACAGGCCGGTCGCTTCGCAGAGCGCGAAGCCCAGGAACATGTTGGTGGTCTGGGTCGAGGCGGCGGCCGGGTTGCGCAGCGCACCCTGCAGATAGCTGCCGAACACGATACCCACGCCGATACCGGCACCGATGAGGGCGGTGGCGGCGATACCGGCACCAATGAGCTTTGCGGCTTCAGCTTCCATGGATCAATTCCTTAGCTGTGTGTTGTTGTTTTCTTGTTAGTGCAGATGGATTGCATCGTTGAGGTAGATGCAGGTCAGGATCGAGAAGATGTACGCCTGAAGGACGGCGACCAGCACTTCGAGGCCGGTCAGCGCGACCATGAACGCCAGCGGGAAGATGCCCAACGGGACCAGCACGGCGCCCAGCGAGATCACGAACCCGGCGAACACCTTCAGCATCACGTGGCCGGCCATCATGTTGGCGAACAGTCGGACCGACAGGCTGATCGGGCGCATCAGATACGAGATGATCTCGATCGGCACCAGCAGGAACAGCACTGGAAGCGGCACGCCCGACGGCGCGAACAGCTTCAGATAGCCCAAGCCATGCTTGGCGAAGCCGATGATGGTGACGCCCAGGAACACCACGGCGGCGAGGGCGAAGGTGACGGCGATGTGGCTCGTCACCGTGAAGGTGTAGGGAACCATGCCGGACAGGTTGGCGATCAGCACGAACATGAACAGGCTGAAGATGAACGGGAAATACTTCTTCCCGCCCGAGCCCACGGTGTCGCGGATCATGCCGGCGATGGCCTCGTAGCTCATCTCGACCATCGACTGCCAGCGGCCGGGAACCAGGGCCTTCTTTTTGGCGCCGGCGAGCATGAACAGGGTGATCACCGCGACGGTGGTGACCATGAATACCGAGGAATTGGTGAAGGAAATGTCGTAGCCGCCCGCTTCGATGGGCAGGAGCGTCTTGATCTGGAACTGTTCGAGCGGATTATGACCAGCAGCCACGGGGCGTTCCCTGTATCAGGGCCCGGTATCGGTATCCTTCCGGGCCTTCCTGTTATCCTCTTGCGCGGCCCGGATGGTGTTTCGCAATCCGGCCGCGATGCCCAGTATCATGAGCACGACCATTAGCCACGGCGCGGTGCCAAGCCAACGGTCCAGGGCGATCCCGGCGATGAGCCCGAACGCCACGCCCGCGAACAACTCGATCCCGGCCCTCATGCTGACAGCCTTGGCGCTGGCTGGCTTGGGAGGCGGGGGCGCAGCCTTGCGGCGCGCCTCGTCGATGCGGGCCTGGAGGTCCGACGCCGCGCTGGGCGGATCACGATCGTCCAAACAAGCCTCCTTTCGGGTATCGACTCGATCCCCCAAAGGCGCGTGCACCATAGGCGGGCCAATATGGCCTGTCAAGCATGCGGGGGAACGTCATAAGCTATTGACTGATATGCAAAAAATGGCGACGCGACGTTAGTGCAACAGTGCCGTGCACTTACTCCGCCGCAACCAGTTGCTCAGCTTCTCCCAAGTCCACGGAAACCAGTTGCGAGATGCCCCGCTCCGACATGGTAACGCCATAGAGGCGGTGCAGGTTCGCCATGGTCAGCGCATGATGGGTAACCACCAGGAAGCGGGTGCCGGTTTGGCCCGAGATGTCGTGCAGCAGGTTGCAGAACCGCTCCACGTTCGCGTCGTCGAGCGGCGCGTCCACCTCGTCCAGGATGCAGATCGGCGCCGGATTGGTCAGGAACACGGCGAAGATCAGCGCCAGCGCCGTCAGCGCCTGCTCGCCGCCGGACAGCAGCGACAGGTTCTGCAGCCGTTTGCCGGGCGGGCTGGCGAAGATTTCCAGGCCGGCGTCGAGCGGATCGTCCGAGTCCGACAGTTCCAGATGGGCGGCGCCGCCGCCGAACAAATGGGTGAACAGCTGCTCGAAATGGTCGTTGACCGTGCCGAACGCCGCCTGCAGCCGCTCGCGGCCTTCCTTGTTGAGGGCGGCGATGGCGTGGCGCAGCTTGCCGATGGCGGCCTCGAGGTCGTCGCGCTCGCGCACCATGTTGTCGAGCTGGGCTTGGACCTCGACGGCCTCCTCGTCGGCGCGCAAATTGACCGGACCCATGGTGTCGCGCTCGCGGCGCAGGCGATCGAGCTGCTGGGAAACCGTCTCCATCTCGGGCAGCGGCGTGCCTGCTTCCTGCTCCGCCAGCGCCAGGGTTTCCTCGGGCTTGCAGTCCAGGTCCTCGGCGATCTGGGCGAGGACGTTGTCGAAGCGTTCCTGAGAATGCTCGGCGTCGGCCTCGGCCCGGACCCGCAGCTCACGTGAGCGAGACAGCTCCTGCTCGGCGGCGCGCAGCGCGGCATCGTTGCGTGACAGTTCGGATTCCGCCTCGGCCAGCGCGGCGGCGGACGCCTGGCGCCTGTCCTCGGCGGCCGCGATCAGTTCTGCGAGACGCAGCCGCTTTTCTTCCAAGCCGGCGGGCTGGTCCCTCAGCTCGTCGAGCGACATTTCCGCCTCGGACTTGCGGGCGCCCAGCTGGGCGATCTGGCCGGCGGCGCTTTCCGCGCGCCCCGTCCACGAGACCTGGTCGCGGCCATTGGCGGCGATCCGGTTGGCGCGGAACCCGGCCTCGCGGGTCAATCCGTCGCGGGCGGCCTTGGCCTCGGACAGGGCGTTGCGCGCCCCGTCGACGGCGCGGCGCAGCTCCTGCAGCGGCGCGGCGAAGCTGTCGGCGGGCGGCAGCGCCTCCATGGACTGGAGGATTTCCTTGAGCCGTGCCTCGTTGCCGCCAAGCTCCTCGCGCAGCCGTGCTTCGGTGTCCTGCAGCGCGGCGATGCGGCTGTTCTGCTCGGCCAGCAGCCGGGCGACGCGGGCCTCGGCGTTGCGGGCGGCGATCAGGCCGTCCTCGGTTTCGCGCACCTGCCGCTGGGCCATCTTGTCCCGGGTCGCGGCCTGGTCAAGCGCGTCGACCAGCGCCGACAGCGCCTGCTGCGACGCGACCTGTTCGGCCTCGACCTCCGCCAGATCCTTGCGCACGGTCTCCAGCCGGTTGCGCTGCTCCAGCCGCGTGGCGGCAGCGCTCGGCGCGCCGGCGCGGGTGACCTTGCCGTCCCAGCGCCAGGCATCGCCCGAGCGGCTGACCAGCACCTGGCCGGGCAGGAGGGAAGGGTGCAGCCGGTCGCCTTCGGCGGCGTCGACCACGCCGATCTGGGCCAGCGCCCGTCCCAGCGCGGCGGGACCGCTGACGAAGCCTGCCAGCGCCCTGGCGCCGGCGGGCAGGGCGGCGGCGCCCTCGATGGGCGGCAGGGTTTGCCAGAACGCGGCGGCCTCGCTGCTGTCGGAGAGATCGAGATCCTCGCCAAAGGCGGCGGCCAGCGCCGCCTCGTAGCCGGACTTGACCTTGATCTGGTCGAGAATCGGCGTGAACCCGCCGCGCGCCGTCTGCGTCAGCGCGGCGAGACCCCGTTCCTCTGCCTGTAACTCGCGCACTCGCCCGCGAATCTCGTCGAACGCGGCGCGCGCCTCGGTCTCCTCGGCCTGGGCATTCAGCCTTGCGGCGCCCGCGGCCTCGGCTTCCTCGCGGGCATCCTCGACCTTGTGTCGGCAAAGGTCGACCGCACGGGCGGCTTCATGTTCGGCGTTGTCGGCGGCCTTGCCGGCGATCAGCTTCGCCTTCTCCGCCTCGGTGGCCTGCAGCCGCTCCTTCAACCTGGAGACCTGCTGGGAAAGCTGGTTGGCCTGCTCGGTCAGGCCGCGGCGGCGGGCGGCGGCTTCCTGGGCCTTGCCGTTCATGGCGTCGAGCGCACCTTCGGCGGCAACCGTCTCGGCGGCCACCTGCTCGACCGCCTTCACGGCTGCCTCCATGCGCGCCGGATGGCCGGCTTCTTCCTTTGCGAGTTCGGCCCGTTCGGCGGCGAGCTGCTCGAGGTGGCCGGCTGCGTCCTTCGCCTGGGCTTCCTCGCGGCCGATATCGCCGGCAATCTGCGCCAGCCGTGCCTGCAGCCCCGCGATGGCGTCGCGCAGACGCCGCGCCTCGGCGTCCAGGTTCTCCTGCTCGACCTTCAGCCGGTGGGTCGCGGCGGCGGCCTCGGCGGCGGCGTCGCGCAGCGGCGGCAGTTTCGCGCTGGCTTCGGCCTGGGCGGTGCTGGCGACGGCCGCGGCGCGGGTGCGTTCGGCGACAACGGCCTCGGCCTGCTTCAGGTGCTCCTTGGCGGCCGCGAGCGCGTCGGTGGCGTACAGCCAGCGGAGATGCAGCATCATCGCCTCGGCGGCGCGCAGCCTGCCGCTCAGGGTCTTGTAGCGGGCCGCCTGCCGCGCCTGCCGCTTCAGGCCAGCGAGCTGCGCCTCGATCTGCACCATGACGTCGGCGAGGCGCTCCAGGTTGGTGGTCGCCGCCTTCAGCCGCAACTCGGCCTCGTGACGCCGTGAATGCAGGCCGCTGGTGCCCGCCGCCTCCTCGAGGATGGCACGGCGGTCCTTCGGCTTGGCGGCGATCAGCGCGGAGATGCGGCCCTGCGACACCAGCGACGGCGAATGGGCGCCGGTCGCCAGGTCGGCGAACAGCAGCTGCACGTCGCGGGCGCGGACTTCCTTGCCGTTGAGCCGGTAGACCGAGCCAGACTCACGCTCGATACGGCGCGAGATCTCGATCTGCTCATGCTCGTTGAACGTCACCGGTGCGGTGCGGTCGGCGTTGTCCATCATCAGGGTGACTTCGGCCAGATTGCGCGGCGGGCGCAGCGCCGTGCCGGCGAAGATCACGTCCTCCATGCCGTCGCCGCGCATGTTGGTGGGCTTGGTCTCGCCCATCACCCAGCGCAGCGCTTCCAGCAGGTTCGACTTGCCGCAGCCATTCGGGCCGACGATCCCCGTCAGGCCGGGCTCGATATACAGTTCCGTCGGATCGACGAAGGACTTGAACCCGGTCAGTCTGAGACGCTGGAACTGCAAACGGTCTCTCCGTCAGGCCCTATTTGGGCATGGCCTCGTTGATCGCCTTGGCCACCTCGGCATAGGACGGCGACGACGTCAGCTTGCCGTTGACCACGATGGCCGGGGTGCCGTTCACCTGATAGCGGCTGCGGGCCTCGTCCATGCGATTGGCCAGGTGATCCTTCAGCGGCTTGTTGTTCAGGCAGGCCTGGTACTTCTTCTCGTCGACGCCGAAGTCCTCGCCATAGTTTGCCAGCCGGTCTTGCGTCGCCTTGCGCGACACCTCGCTGATCGGGCCGGGCGCGGGCATCCATTGCGGCTGCTCGGCGAACAGCTTGCCCAGCACCTTGAAATAGTTCTCGGTTCCGGAGCAGCGGGCCAGGATCGCCGCGTCGACGGCGTAGCTGTCCAGCGGAAACTCGCGGAAGATGAAGCGGATTTTGCCGGTGTCGATGAAGTCGCGCTTCAGCAGCGGAAAGGTTTCCTTCTGGAAGTGCGCGCAGTGCGGGCAGGTCAGCGACGCGAATTCGATCACCGTGACCGGCGCGTCGACCGAGCCTTCCGCCATGTCGTCCAGCGGTACGCCGGGAATCGGGCTCGTATTGGCTGGATCGTCGGGGGCTGGCGAGGCAGGCGCCTCCGTCTCGGCCTTCTTGTCGGGCTCGGGCGCCTTGGCGCCGCCATCGCCGCACGCCGCCAGGCTCAGACCCAGCGCCAACAGCAGCGCGGCGGGGAGGCGGGACACCTTGGACATAAGATTTGGGTGCTGTGTCATGGTTCATCCACAAGATGTTGTGTGAGTATAAAAGGTTCATTGGGGCGCCACAATAGTCCGTGGACGCTGTTTTCACCTCTCGCCGTCGGCCAGAAGGCGTCGTCCAAGACGGTTCAGCGCATCCCTCAGCGGGCCGGGCTTCATGCCCTCCAGGCTGGTCTCCAGCCCGGCTTGCGCCGCTGCCGGCAGCGGTTTTTCCGCCGCCGAAAGGCGCGCCGCCGGACGCGGAATCGGACCCTGCTTCATCACTAGCTTCACCACCGCCCGGTAGCCGTAGAACGTGTTCACCCGTTCCAGGATCTGGGGGGTCAGGTGCTGGAACTCCAGTGCGAAGCTGCTTTCGACCCGGATGAACAGGGTCCCGTCGATTCGCTCGCCCTGCGGGAAGCGCAGCCGCTCGGGCATGGATCGCGAGGCGAGCAGCGCGCCGACGACCTCGCGCCAGCGGGTGACGATCTCGTTCTGGGCAAACCCCTGCTTGCGCAGCGCCGGGCTCAGCAACGGCCGCGCCAGGTCGCCGAATCGGCGCGGTCCAAGGCCTGTGCGGTTTTTGGTCATGGCCCGAGTTTTGACAGCGCCCCGGTTGACTGGCAACGATTTTCCCTGACAGTGGGCCCACGATGACCTTGCCGAAAACCCAACGACTGCAGGCCGACCTGCTTGCCTGGTACGACCGCCACCGGCGTGTGCTGCCATGGCGCGCCGCGCCCGGCGAGCGGGCCGATCCTTATGCGGTGTGGCTCAGCGAGATCATGCTGCAGCAGACCACCGTGGCGACGGTGAAGAATTATTTCGAACGTTTCCTGCAACGCTGGCCGACGGTGAAGCATCTCGCCGCCGCGCCGCTCGACGACGTGCTGACCGAATGGGCGGGGCTCGGCTACTACGCCCGCGCCCGCAACCTGCACAAATGCGCGGCCGTGGTGGCGGAGCAGCACGGTGGCCGGTTTCCCGCCGACGAGGCGGCGCTGCTGGCGCTTCCCGGCATCGGCCGCTACACGGCGGCCGCCATCGCCGCCATCGCCTTCGACCGGCCGGCGACCGTGGTCGACGGCAATGTGGAGCGGGTGGTCAGCCGCCTGCATGCCATCGAGACGCCGCTGCCCGAGTCAAAGCCCGAGATCTGGCGCCGTGCCGGGGCGATCACGCCGGAAAAGCGCGCCGGCGACTTCGCCCAGGCGATGATGGACCTAGGCGCGACGGTCTGCACGCCGCGCAATCCGCTTTGCATGGTCTGCCCCTGGTCATGGGCCTGCGAGGCGCGCGCCGCGGGCGTCGCCGCCGAGCTGCCGCGCAAGAAGGACAAGAAACCGCGCCCCACCCGCTACGGCATGGCGTTCTGGCTGGAGCGGGACGGCCCCGCCGGCCGCGAGGTGCTGCTCCGCCGGCGTCCCGAGGAAGGGCTGCTCGGCGGCATGATGGAGGTGCCGTCGAGTCCGTGGGTCGAGGATGACGCCGCCGATGGCTGGAGCCACGCGCCGGCCCAGGCCGAATGGACGGCGGTGGACGAGCCGGTCGTTCATGTGTTCACCCACTTCCGGCTGGAGCTGGACGTGGTGCGCGGCGAGGTGTCGGCGGGTGCGAAGGCCGAGGGGATCTGGGTGCGGCTCGATCGGCTGGCGGACTACGCGTTGCCGACGGTGATGACGAAGATTGTAAAAACGGCAATGGGTTAGCTGCGTACCCTCCACCCCTAAGTCGTCATCCCCGCGCACGCGGGGACCCAGCTCTTCGTAGGGCTGCTTGAGTGCGGCACAGCGAAAGAGATTCTTCGTAACCGAGCGGTTGAGAGGCCACGTCACGGCCTCGACTGGGTCCCCGCGTGCGCGGGGATGACCATGTATTTCAAGGGTTTAGCCCTAAACGCCTAAGCGATCATCTCCGACCGCAGCTTCTGCCTGAGCAGGTCGATGGGGATCAGCGATCCCTTGTCCTCGAAGTGCCAGAACGTCCAGCCGTTGCAGGCCGGCGCGCCCTGGACCCGGGCGCCGATCTGGTGGATCGAGCCGGTGGAATCCATCGATGACAGCGAGCCGTCGGCGCGGACCTTGGCGCGGTGGCGGCGTGTCGGGTCGTACAGCATGGTGCCCGGCTGCAGCAGGCCCTGCTCGATCACCTGGCCGAACGGGATGCGCGGCTGGGCGCGCTTGGATTCGGTGATGTCGACCACGTCGTCGGGCAGGGTGCGGACCTTGGACAGCCGGTCCAGCGCCACCTCGATGTAGCGGCGTTCGCGTTCAATGCCGATGTAGTGGCGGCCCAGCTTCTTGGCGACCGCGCCCGAGGTGCCCGAGCCGAAGAACGGGTCGAGGATCACGTCGCCGCGATGGGTCGTCGCCAGGATCAGGCGGTGCAGCAGGGCCTCGGGCTTCTGGGTCGCGTGGGCCTTCTGGCCGTCGACCTTGATCCGCTCGCGGCCCGAGCAGATCGGGAACAGCCAGTCCGAGCGCATCTGCAGATCGTCGTTGGAGAGTTTCATGGCGTCGTAGTTGAAGGTGTAGCGCTTCTGGTGCTCGTCCTTGGCGCACCAGATCAGCGTCTCGTGGGCGTTGGTGAAGCGGGTGCCCTTGAAGTTCGGCATCGGATTGGTCTTGCGCCAGACCACGTCGTTCAGCATCCAGAACCCGAGGTCCTGCAGCGCGGCTCCGATGCGGAAGATGTTGTGATAGGTGCCGATCACCCACAGCGCGCCGTCGTCCTTCAGCACCCGTTTGGCCTCGGTCAGCCAGGCACGGGTGAAGCTGTCGTAGTCGCCGAAGCCGGCAAACTTGTCCCAGTCGTCGTCGACGCCGTCGACCTTCGAGTTGTCCGGCCGGTGCAGATCCTGCTTGAGCTGAAGGAAATAGGGCGGGTCGGCGAACACCAGGTTCACGGACTTGTCCGGCAGCGCGCGCATCACCTCGATGCAGTCGCCCTCCATGATGGTGTCGAGCCGCAAGCCCGGATTCGCCATGTTTCCCACCCTTTTGTCGCGCGGCCTTGTGGCCGATTCGCGATCATGGTGAGTCAGGCGATTCTTCGCGTCAACTATTAAGTTTTTTGATTCGCCGCATAGAATCAACTACTTGTCAGAGAATCCTGATTCATGAGTCGATATACCGGCTCGAAGCTTCTGCGATGATGAGGGGATATTCCTACCATCGATAGCGCCCGCTGGTGCTCGGGCGTACCATATCCTGCGTTTCGCTCCCAACCGTAGTGCGGATGCGCGAGCGCGAGTTCGGCCATGATCCGGTCGCGGGTGACCTTGGCGATAATCGACGCGGCGGCGATCGACAGGCTGATCGCGTCGCCGCCGACCACCGTCCGGCAGGCACAGGGCAGCGTCTTGGGCTTGCGGTTGCCGTCGATCAGCAAGTGGTTCGGCGCGACCGGCAGCGCCTCGACAGCGCGCAGCATGGCGAGGAACGTGGCCTGCAGGATGTTGACCCGGTCGATCTCCTCGACGCTCGCCATGCCGACGCCCACATGGGCCGAGGCGACGATCAGGCCGTGCAGGTGCTCCCGGTGCTCGCGCTTCAGCTTCTTGGAATCGTCGATGCCGTCGGGGATGCGCTGGAAATCGAGCACGACGGCGGCCGCGACCACAGGACCGGCCAGCGGCCCGCGTCCCGCCTCGTCCACACCGGCGACCATGCCGCCGATCTCGAGCTCGATGGAATAATCCGGCATGCGAATTCTTTAGCACGGGGAGGGAGGATTGGGGCAAGCCCATCCTACTCTCGATTGTCACCCCGGACTTGTTCCGGGGTCTGTGCTGCCGCGTAAGGAGTACGTGGCCTGTTTCCACAAGCCTCTCCGTGATTTCGCGAGCGAAGCGCGGCGATCCAGCCTTTCCGCCACGCAGCCCTCACCGGCTCGGCTGGACTGCTTCGCTTCGCTCGCAGAATCACGGAGGGTTGAGACATGAAGCCAAACGCGGTGTCGGGCGGAGCGACAGACCCCGGAACAAGTCCGGGGTGACAATGAAAGGAGCGGCGAGGGCGGACCTAAAACAACCGCAACTGGTCGCCCGGCGCGGGCGGCGGTGCAAATTTCGAGAAATCCACCGGATGCGGCGCCCTGTTCATGTCCAGCCGCCGGCATGCGGCGCGGAACCGCTGCCCGATCAGGTCGGCATACGGGCCCTTGCCCTCGCCGCGGGTGAAGAACTCGCTGTCGTAGTCCTTGCCGCCGCGGGTCGAGCGGATCAGGTTGATCACCTTGTTCGCCCGGTCGGGAAAGTTCTCGGCCAGCCAGTCGCGGAACAGGTCCTTGATCTCGAACGGCATGCGCAGCAGCACGTAGCCGGCGCGGCGCGTGCCCACGTCGTGCGCCGCCTGCAGCAGGGCATCGATCTCGTGGTCGTTGAGGCCGGGAATCAGCGGCGCGGTCATGATCGTCGTCGGCACGCCGGCCTTGTTGAGCGCCTCCAGCGTCGCCAGCCGGCGCGGCGGCGTCGCCGCGCGCGGCTCCATGCGCCGCGCCAGGTCCCGGTCCAGCGAGGTGATCGACACCGCCGCCATGACCAGCTGGCGCCGCGCCATGTCCGACAGGATGTCCAGGTCGCGCTGGATGAGCTGCGACTTGGTGATGATGCTCACCGGATGATTGAAGGCGCTCAGTACCTCGAGCAGGCGGCGGGTGATCCGATGCTCGCGCTCGATGGGCTGGTAGCAGTCGGTGTTGACGCCCAGCGCGATCATCGCCGGCTGGTAGCCCTTCTTGCGGAGCTCCTTCGCCAGCAGTTCGGGCGCATCGAACTTGGCGAACAGCCGGCTCTCGAAGTCGAGCCCGGGCGACAGGCCCAGATAGGCATGGGTCGGCCGGGCGAAGCAGTAGACGCAGCCATGCTCGCAGCCCCGGTATGGATTGATCGACCGGTCGAAGTGGATGTCGGGCGACTGGTTGTAGCTGATGACGCTGCGGGCGGTGTCCGGTTGAACGGTGGTGCGCAGCGGCGGCGGCTCCTCGTCGATGGTGTCCCAGCCGTCGTCGAACACTTCGGTCTGGAACCGTTCGAACCGGCCGGCGGATTTCGAGGCGGCGCCGCGCCCGCGGCGGGCGTTCGCCTGGACGGCGTGCACGGTCGGCGGTGGTTTGTAGATGCGGGGCATGGGCCGATAGTAGTGCGGCCGTTTTGAACAAAACAAGAACATTTATCTCCGTAATATCATCGTCACCCCGGCGAAGGCCGGGGCCCAGACTGGACAATCCGGCGCGCTTCGCGCCGGTCTTTTCGTAAGAGGGACTGGGTCCCGGCCTTCGCCGGGATGACGAACGAGGGGTTGGCGCGTGTGGAGGTTAGCTCGTTCGCTCGCCGCGATCATAGGTCGCGACGACCTGTATCACGCCGATAATCCGGGCGTTGAATGCGTCCAGTTCCTCGGCGGGCACCCAAAGCTCCCGGTGCATGATCGCGCCGACGGTCTGAGGCTCGTAGCGAGCGGCAAAATCGTCGTCGACCTCGAACTGCAGGACGTAGCCCCGATAACCCGTGTCCTCGCGCTTGGAGTTCCAGTCGCGGGCGATCTGCTCGGCATAGGGGAAGTTCAACACCGGGTAGAATATTGGCTGGTCGGGTAGGCGTGGTGGAAACGTCTTGAAGCCGCTCTGCTCGATCAGCGCCAGCTCCCTTGGGCCGGTCGGCCGGAACAGGATCACTTCCCTCGCCCCTTCACATGCTCCTGCAGCCGGGGCATCAGCTCGACGAAGTTGCAGGGCTTGAAGCGGTAGTCGAGCTGGTCCTTCAGGATGCCGTCCCAGCCGTCGCGGCAGGCGCCGGGGGAGCCGGGGAGGGCGAACAGGTAGGTGCCGCCGGCCACGCCGCCGGTGGCGCGGGACTGGATGGTCGAGGTGCCGATCAGCTTGTAGCTGAGCATGCGGAACACCTCGCCGAAGCCCTCGATCTTCTTCTCGTAGACCTGCTCGAACGCCTCCGGCGTCACGTCGCGGCCGGTCACGCCGGTGCCGCCGGTGGAGATCACCACGTCGATCTCGGGATCGGCGATCCAGGCGCGGAGCTGGCGGGTGATGGCCTCGACGTCATCGGTGACGATGGCGCGCGCCGCCAGCGTATGGCCCGCCGCCGCGATCCGGTCGACCAGGGTCTGGCCCGACTTGTCGTCCTCGAGCGTCCGCGTGTCCGACACGGTGAGCACCGCGATGGCGACCGGCACGAACGGCCTGCTGTCGTCGATGCTCATTGCGCCGCCAGCTCCCGCGCGTCGCTGCGCGAATACAGCGGCGCCTCGCCGACCACCATGGCGTCGAGCGACGGTGACGGCTGGTTGAAGCGGGCGCGGTATATCCACAAATTCTCCAGCACGTGCTCCACATAGGCGCGGGTCTCGAAAATCGGGATCGACTCCATGAACAGCAGCCAGTCGCCCATCGAGTCGTCGCGGTCGAGCCACTTGGTCACGTTGCCCGGGCCGGCGTTGTAGGAGGCGGCGACGAGGATCAAATTGCTCTGGGTCACGCCCTTGTCGAACAGGTAGAGCAGGTATTTCTGCCCGAGCATCATGTTGAAGGACGGGTCGAACAGCTTCTCGGCGTTGCGGTCCTTGAGGCTCGGATCCTCGGAGATATAGGCGGCGGTCGCCGGCATCAGCTGCATCAGGCCGCGGGCGCCGGCCGAGCTCACGACCCGTGTCATGAAGTTGGATTCCTGGCGGGTGAAGGCGTAGAGCAGTGCCCGGTCCAGCTTGAAGCCGTCCTGCGGCTGCCAGCTGGGCAGCGGAAACAGCGCCGCTTCGATGAGCGGACCGCCCCTGCGCTCGGTCTGGCGCGCCAGGGTGACCGCCGAGCCGATGAATTCCGACCGGAAGGCGACCCGCAGCAGCCCGGCACGCGGCGCGTCGGGGGCGAGGCGGCGGATCACCAGCCGCATCTCGTCGTCGGCCTGGCCCTTGTCGCCGACCTGCGACAGCGCCACGGCGCGGCGGACGCCCGGGTTGCCCAGCGCCTCGTTCAGATCGGCCTGGGTCAGCAGCGGCACCGACCAGTCATAGGGCAACGGCATGCCGAGCTGGCGGCCGGCGAGGATGCCGTAGAACGTGCGGCGGTTCTGCACCGCCAGGTTCAGCATCTCCATGGCCTTTTCCGGCTCGCGGTCCTTCAGGTGGGCTCGGGCGGCCCAGTAGGCCCCGGCCGAGCCCAGACTGGTGCCGGCGTCGCGGGCGCGGGCGCATTTCTCGAACAGCTTTGCGGCGCGGCCGTATTTCTGCATGCGCCAGGCCGACAGTCCGGCGACCCACGCCGCCTCGGCGATCTCGCCGTCGTCACGCTCGGCGGCGTCGGCGCCAAGGTCCAGCGCCTTCTTGTACTTCTGGTTGAAGTAGTAACCCTTGGCAATCAGCGACATCTGGGTGTCGAAGCCGGCCGGCAGGAAAATGCCCTTGCCCTTGGCCGCCATCAGCGCCCGCTCGGCCTTTTCCGGCTCGCGGTCCTTGAGCGCCGAGGCGATCTGCGAACGGACGGCGGATTCCCGACGGCGGCGCTCGAGTTCCTCGGGCGGTAGCGCCTCGCCCTCGCCGAAGACCTCGGGCGGCACATATCGCTGCGGCACCGGAGGAACCGGGGCCACGTCGCGCTTCGGCTTGCGCTTCATGGCCAGCGCATAGATCTCGTCGGCCTCCGGATGGTCCGCATACAGCGTCATCCAGTCGCGCAGCTCGTGGTAGGTCGAGCGGTACTTGGTCGGGTGCAGGTAGCGCTGGTAGAGCACGTGCCCCATCAGCGCCGTGTCCTTGATCTTCTGGATGTGCTTGTCGGCCTCGGCCCAGCGGCCGTCCTTTTGCAGTTCGAACACCTGCCGGTAGGCCGACGCATCCTCCGATGACAGTACCCTGGGTTCCACGTCCGCCGGCACGGCGACGCTGGCGGGCGACGACTGGGGGACGGCGGCCTGCGGTGTCGCCGCCGCGACCTGCTGCGCCGGCGCGGCCGCGTTCTGGGCGATCGCCGCGCCACCCGTCAGCAGGAGTAGACCCGCCACCGTCGTCAAGCCCTTGAACTGCAATTTCATACGCCCTGTTGACCTATTGGTTCCGTCACACGCTACTGATTGATTCTAGACGATTTCTCACGTCCAGGAAATCCCGCCACGCCTCGCGCTTGGCGGGCGGGTTTCGCAGCAGGTAGGCCGGATGGTAGGTGGGCATCACCGGCAGGTCGAGGCTGTTCCTCGCGTAAGTCTTCCACTTGCCGCGCAGCCGGGTGATGCCTTCGGCGCTTTCCAGCACCACCGTGGCCGCCTGCTTGCCCAGCAGCACCAGCAATTTCGGTCTCACCAGTTCGATGTGGCGCTCGAGGAACGGCACGCACAACTCGGATTCCAGCGATGTCGGCGTCCGGTTCCCCGGCGGGCGCCAGAAGATCGTGTTGGTGATGTAGGCGCTGGTCCGGTCGCGACCGATGGCGGCGAGCATCCGGTCGAGCAGCTTGCCGCTGGCGCCGACGAACGGCAGGCCCTGGCGGTCCTCGTCGGCGCCCGGCGCCTCGCCGATGAACATCAGGCCGCTGTCCGGGTTGCCATCGGCTAACACCAGGTTGGTGGCGGTCGCCCGCAGCGGGCAGAGGTCGAAGCGGGCCAGTGCGTCACGCAGTTCTTCGAGGCTTTTGCAGCCCTGCGCGATCCGCCGCGCGGTCGACACGGATTCCTGGACGGGTTCTAGCGGCAGCGCCTGCGGCGTCCGAACCGGAGGCACGGCGGCCGCGCGCGGCTCGGCGGCCTGCGGCGGCGGAGCCGGTGGCGCGGCCAGGCGGTTGACCGGCACGTCGCCGATCGCCTCGTCCGCGCCCATCTCCACCTGCCAGCGCAGCAGGGCAAGGGCGAGATCGCGGTCGTCGGTCATGGCGGCTCCGGATTCAGGGGTTGGTTGGCGGTGGTGCCGCGCGTCCCATATAGTAGGGCAAATCCGGATCGAGGAGCACCCCAATGGACAAGCAGACACAGACCGAACTCGAGGCCGCCGCGTTCCGCCGGCTGGTCGAGCATTTGCGCGAACGGACGGACGTCCAGAACATCGACCTGATGACCCAGGCCGGATTCTGCCGCAACTGCCTGTCGAACTGGTACCGGGAAGCGGCGCAGGAGATGGGCGTCGAGGTCAGCAAGGACGCCGCGCGCGAACGGGTCTACGGCATGCCCTACGAGGAATGGAAGGCGAAGCACCAGACCGAGGCGCCTGCGGAAAAGCTGGCCGGCTTCCAGCCGCACAAGCACTGAGGCAAGGACGGTTTCCGCCGCGTTTGCAGCCGGAACATGCGGAAGGCGGCGAAATCGTTGAGGCCCGGTCGGGATTCGACCTATCGTTGACCCTCGTGCCCGGCGGCGCATATAAGGCGGGCACCTCAGAAGCGAAAACAAGGGGCGCGCACTATGGAACGTGAATCGATGGAGTTCGACGTCGTCATCGTTGGCGCCGGTCCCGCTGGACTGGCCGCCGCGATCCGGCTGAAGCAGCTCTGCCAGCAGAACGACGTCGAGTTCAACGTCTGCGTCATCGAAAAGGGCTCGGAGGTCGGCGCCCATATCCTGTCCGGCGCGGTGTTCGAGCCGCGCGCGCTCACCGAGCTGATCCCCGACTGGAAGGACAAGGGCGCGCCGCTCGACACGCCCTGCGTCGAGGACAAGTTCATGTACCTCACCGAGAAGGGCTCGATCAGCTTTCCGAACTTCATGCTGCCGCCCGTGCTGCACAACAAGGGCAACTACATCGTCAGCCTGGCGAACGTGACCCGCTGGCTGGCGACCCAGGCGGAAGAGGTCGGCGTGGAGATCTATCCCGGCTTCGCCGCCGCCGAGGTGCTGTTCCATGAGGACGGCAGCGTGAAGGGCGTCGCCACCGGCGACATGGGCGTCCACCGCGACGGGACGCAAGGACCCAACTACACGCCCGGTATCGAGCTGCATGCCAAGTACACCTTCTTCGCCGAGGGCGCGCGGGGCTCGCTGACCCGCCAGCTGACCGACAGGTTTGGCCTGCGCGACAACATCGGGCCGCAGAAGTTCGGCATCGGCATCAAGGAACTGTGGGAGATCGACCCGGCCAAGCACAAGTCCGGCTATGTCCAGCACAGCTTCGGCTGGCCCATGGACGCCAACACCTATGGCGGGTCGTTCCTCTATCATTTCGGCGAGAACCTGGTCTCCGTGGGCTTCGTGGTCGGCCTCGACTACGCCAACCCCTACCTGTCGCCGTTCGACGAGTTCCAGCGGTTCAAGAACCATCCGGCGGTGCGGCACTTTTTCGAGGGCGGCAAGCGCATCGCCTATGGCGCCCGCGCCATGACGGCGGGGGGCTTCCAGTCGGTGCCCAAGCTGACCTTCCCGGGCGGCGTGACCATCGGCTGCGCCGCGGGCTTCATGAACGTGCCGAAGATCAAGGGTTCGAACAATGCCATGAAGACCGGCATGCTGGCCGCCGAGGCCGCGTTCCAGGCGCTGAAGGAAGGTTCCGAGGGCCATGACGAGCTGACCGCCTATACCAAGGCCTATCAGAACTCGTGGGTCTACGAAGACCTGAAGAAGGTGCGGAATTCGAAGCCGGCGTTCGCCTACGGTCTGATCCCGGGCGTGCTGATGACCGGCATACAGGGCTGGCTGGGCGGCCACCTGCCGTTCACGCTGAAGCACAAGAAGGCCGACCACGAGGCGCTGCGGCCCAAGACCGAGTTCCAGCCCATCGTCTATCCCAGGCCCGATGGCGTGGTGACTTTCGACAAGCTCTCCTCGGTGTTCGTCTCAAACACCAACCACGAGGAAGACCAGCCGATCCACCTGACGCTGAAGGATGCGTCGGTGCCGATCGAGATCAACCTGGCCAAGTACGATGCGCCCGAGCAGCGCTACTGCCCGGCCGGCGTCTACGAAATCGTTCGCGACGAAAACGGCGGAAATCCTCGGCTGCAGATCAATGCGCAGAATTGTGTGCATTGCAAAACTTGCGATATCAAGGATCCGACGCAAAATATAGTGTGGGTAACGCCTGAAGGTGGCGGCGGCCCGAACTACCCGAACATGTAAGGAATGGAATGACCACAGCAGCCCCCGAGGGGCGGGAAACGGCCCCAGGATCACGGCCCGGTTTACGGCGCTTATGTCGGCTGCTGCTGGTAGGCGGGATGGTCGTGGCCGTACCGGCGACGTCCTTCGCGTCGCAGCAACCCGAGCAGGGCCGCCCGTCCCGCGCCACGCAGGATGCCGACGCGAAGGCGTTCGGCGATTACCTGGCCGGGCGCTTCGCCATCGTCAACCGTGACACCGAAGCCGCCGCCGACTACTACATCCGCGCGGTCCAGGGCGATCCCGACAATGTCGAACTGCTGCACCAGGCTTTTTCCGTCGCGGTCGCCAGCGGCCGGCACGACGACGCGGTCAGGCTGGCCCGCAGGCTGGGCGAGCTGAAGGAAAAGCCCACCGGGCTCACCGAACTCGTGTTGCTCGCCGACGACCTGAGGAAGAACGATCTCAAGGGCGCGCGCACCAGGCTGGAGACCATGTCGAAGACCGGCATCGTCGAGCTGATGGCGCCGGTGATCTCGGCGTGGATCGACGCCGCCGAGGGCAATGGCGACCAGGCGCTCGCCAGCCTCGATGCGCTGTCCGGCAACAAGGGCTTCACCTCGTTCATGAAGACCCACCGCGCCTATATCCTGGATTTCGCCGATCGGGTCGATGATGCGACGGCCGCCTATGACGAGGCGATCGCGCTTCAGAAGGGGTCTGACCTGCGACTGGTGCTGGCCTATGGGCGGTTTCTGACCCGGCATGGCAAGGTCGACCAGGCCAAGTCGGTCTACAAGACCTATCTGGAATCCTACCCCAGCAACGTGCTGATCGAGGCGGCCCAGCAGGGCTCGAAGGACGACGGCGCGCTTTATCCGGTGATCCGCAGCGCCGCCGACGGCGCCGCCGAGGCATTCTTCAGCACCGGCCGTGCACTGGCCCAGGAGCGCTCGCGCGGCCCGGCGGTGATGTATCTTCGGCTGGCCCTGGCGCTGAAGCCGGATTTCCCGGTGGCGCATCTGCTGCTCGGCGACGTGCTCGATCGGGATGGTCAGTACGACGAGGCGCTGGTTGCCTACCAGGCGGTGATGAAGGACCCGGTTCTGGGTTGGGACGCGCGCTTCGAGGCCGCGATCCTGCTGGGGCAGATGGACAAGCCCGACGAATCCATCAAGGCGCTGCAGGCCATGCTCGCCGAGCAGCCGGACAATCTCAATGTGCTGACGTCGCTCGCCGACACGCTGCGCGCCCAGGAACGTTTCGCTGAAGCGAAGGTCGCCTATGACAAGGTCGTCGCGAGGATCGGGACGCCGGCCGAGCGGCATTGGGCGCTGTTCTATGCGCGCGGCATCACAATGGAGCGGCTCGATCGCTGGAAAGACGCCGAGGCCGACCTGAAGAAGGCGCTCGAGCTGTCGCCGGACCAGCCGCTGGTGCTCAACTATCTGGGCTACAGCTGGATCGAACAGCGCGTCCACCTTGAGGAGGCGCTCGCCATGATCCAGAAGGCGGTGGAGCAGCGGCCTGACGACGGCTACATCATCGACAGCCTCGGATGGGCGCTCTACAAGCTGGGCCGCTACGAGGAAGCCATCGAGTGGCTGGAAAAGGCCGCGGCGCTGATCCCGGAAGATCCGACCATCAACGACCACCTGGGCGATGCCTACTGGCAGGTCGGACGCCGTCTCGATGCGACCTTCCAGTGGCGGCACGCGGCGGCGATGAAGCCCGAGGCCGACGACCTCGCCAAGATCGAGGCCAAGATCAAGTCCGGCCTCGACGCCGAAGAACGCAGCGAGAAGTGACGCTTGCAGAACATCGCTGAAGGCCGGCTGGTCGAGACCGCCTGGGCCAAGCTCAACCTCTACCTGCACATCACCGCGATCCGCGAGAACGGTTACCACGAACTGGACAGCCTGTTCGTCTTCGCCGGCATCGGCGATACGCTGACGGTCGAGCCGGCGGACGAGCTGGGCTTCTCTGTCGATGGCCCGTTCGCGGACAGCGTCCCTGCGGACGGCGACAACCTGGTGATCCGGGCCGCGCGCGCGCTGTCGCCCGACGGCTCGCGGGGCGCGCGCATCCGCCTGACCAAGAACCTGCCTGTCGCCTCGGGCATCGGCGGCGGCTCGGCCGACGCGGCCGCCACGCTCCGGGCGCTCGACGCGTTGTGGGAGCTGGACCTGCCGGCCGTGCGACTGGAACGGATCGCCGAGGGTCTGGGCGCCGACGTGCCGGCCTGCGTCCGCAGCGTGCCTGCCCAGGTTTCCGGTATCGGCGAGATTCTCGCGCCGGCGGCGCCGCTGCCCGAATGCTGGGTCGTATTGGTCAATCCGGGCGTGGCGGTGCTGACGCCGGCGGTCTTCCGGCGTTTCGACGCCGACGTCACCCATTTCCGCCCGGCGGCACCCTTGGTTCCCATGGGATCGGCGGTGAAACTGGCTGCGGCGCTTGCCGAGCGCGCCAACGATCTCGAGCCGCCGGCGCTCGCCATGGAGCCGGTGATCGGCGACGTGCTGGCGCTGCTGCGCAAGACCACCGGCTGCCTGCTGGCGCGCATGTCGGGCAGCGGCGCCACCTGTTTCGGCCTCTATGCCGGCGAGGGCGACGCCCGGGCGGCAGCCGGACGACTCTCCGGTCCCAATCCGTCGTGGTGGACGACCCATGGCCCGCTTCGGGCTGGCGGCGCCTGAGCGCCCTGCGTATCATGCCCGGCCTGCGCCACAGCATTCCGGACCTGCCTTGAGAATTCTCCCTATCGTTTCGGCTCTTGCGGCCGCCCTGACCCTCGCGGCCTGCGCCAGCGGCCCGACCCCGGCCGGCCGCATGTCCGACCTGGAGCTGACCTGGCACCAGGCCCAGTCGGCGGTGCCGGACATGATCGGCGGCGGCGTCACCACCATCTCCGATCCGTCGCGGCAGGAACTGCTGGCCAGCACCGGGCGGAAATTCCCGGTGGTCGTGTACATGCATGGCTGCACCGGCATCAGCGATTCCGACCGCGCGTTGATGCGCACCATCGCCAAGGCCGGCTACGTGGTCGTCGCGCCGAACAGCATGGCGCGCAAGTACCGGCCGCTGCAGTGCGCGTCCTGGAACAAGCAGGGCGGTTTCAACCTGTTCGTCTTCGACTTCCGTCAGGAGGAGATCAATTTCGCCCTGCAGCAGATCGCGGGCAATCCGTGGGCCGACTGGGACAATCTGTTCATCGTCGGCGTCAGCGAGGGCGGCCTCGCCGCGGCGCATTTCCGCGGCGGCCTGTTCAAGGCGCGGGTGATCACCCAGTGGACCTGCCATGGCTCCACCTGGGTGCGGGGCATCGACGGTCCCGAGGATACGCCGGTGCTGGCGGTGGTGCGCAAGGACGACCCCTGGTACACCAGCGGCTCCGGCAAGCAGGCGGGCGACTGCAGCGCCTTTTTCGGCGACAAGCGTCCCGGCTCGGAATCCATCGTGCTGGACGAGGGCAAGGGGCATGACGTGATCGACGATCCCGGCGTGGCCTCGCGCATCGTCGATTTCCTTGGCCGCTACCGCACCGTGAAGCCGCAGCCGCCGGTTCAGCGCGGGAACAACGACGATGTCCTGCCCTTGAGGTGATAGGCGCCCAGCGCCAGCCATTCGCGGGTGACGAAGTCGAACTGCGCCAGCCGATGGCCGACGCTCACGAACGAAAGGTCGGTGAAATAGTCCGCCGGGTACGGGATGACCTGCCAGCCCAGCGCGCGGAAAACGCCGACCGCGCGGGGCATGTGGAACGCTGACGTCACCAGCACCCAGACCTGTTCCGGCTTCGGCTGCGCAAGCTCGCGGCTGAAAACGCCGTTCTCCCAGGTGGTGCGCGACCGGTCCTCGATCAGCATGCGCTTGGCCGGATGACCCAGTTCGACCAGCAGGTCGCGGGCGACGGGAGCTTCAGAAAGCCGGTCGCTGGGATCGTAATGTCCGCCCGAGATCAGCAGCGTGGCCTCGGGATAGCGGCGGGACAAAATCATGGCTTCGGTCAGGCGCTCGACATGGCCGTTGATCTGCGGCCGGCCCCGTTGCTCGCTTGCGCGGGTATTGATCGGGCCTCCCAGAGTGATGATGCCGTCGACATGCGCGGGCAGCGCCGGGGCCGGAAAACGCGCCTCCAGCGTGGTCGCGAGGTAACGCGACACCGGCAGCACCATGATCGCGGCGAACACGGCGAACGAGAAGGACATCATCCAGGTGGCGATCCGCCGCCGGCCCGCGAGCCGCAGCAGGAAGCCCAGCGCGAACAGCATGAACAGGCTGTTGCTCGGCTGGAAGACGTCCCAGAGCAGTCTCAAGCGGGCAGTCCACGCCAGCCGCGATACCATTCGACGAACCGGGGCACGCCCTGCTCCAGCGGCGTCGTCGGCTCGAAGCCGTGATCGCGGCGGATGGCGTCGATGTCGGCATAGGTCGCCGGCACATCGCCCGGCTGCATGGGCTCGCTGATGATGCGGGCCTTGCGGGCGACGGCCTGCTCGATGATCTCGACCAGCCTCGTCACCTTCTCGGGCCTGTTGTTGCCGATATTGTAGACGCGGTGCGGCCTCTGGCCCGCGGGTGGGCCGTCGAGCACGGCGAGAACGCCGGCGACGATGTCATCCACATAGGTGAAGTCGCGCTGCAGCGTACCGTTCTCGAACAGCCGGATCGGCTTGTCGGCGACCAGCGCCTCGGTGAACAGCCACACCGCCATGTCGGGCCGCCCGGACGGGCCGTAGACGGTGAAGAACCGCAGGCCGGTCTGCGGGATGCCGTAAAGGTGGGCGTAGGTGTCGCTCATCAGCTCGTCGGCCCGCTTGGTGGCGGCATAGAGCGACACCGGATGGTCGACGGCGTCGGATTCCGAGAACGGCAGCTTGGTGTTGCCGCCATAGACCGAGCTCGAGCTGGCGTAGACCATGTGTTTCAGTCCCTCGATGCCGCGCGCCAGCTCCAGCATGGCGAGGTGGCCGGTCAGGTTGGCCGTGGCGTACGCCATCGGGTGGTCGATGGAGTAGCGCACGCCCGGCTGGGCGCCGAGATGGACGATGCGGTCGATGTCGGCCCAGCCGACCGCCTTGCGCAGGCCGTCCAGGTCGGCGAAGTCCTGCTTCAGGAAGGTGAAGCCGGCATGCGGCTTCAGGTCGGCGACCCGGGATTCCTTCAGGGCGACGCTGTAGTAGCTGTTGAGGTTGTCGATGCCGATCACCTGTTCGCCGCGCGCCAGCAATTTCCTGCAGACATGGTAGCCGATGAAGCCGGCAGCGCCGGTAACCAGGACAGACATAAGGGAACCTCACGTGACACGGAAACAGCCGGACGATACAGGAATCGCGTTGCGGTTTCATGCGCCGGATCGCTAAGGTCAACCGCATGACAGCACAGGCGAAACGACGCCCATGAGCGGCCAAGGCCGCATCCTCACCGTGTTCGGCACGCGTCCGGAAGCGATCAAGATGGCGCCGGTCGTGAAGGCGCTGGAAGCGAGCAAGGTGCTCGACGCCCGCGTGTGCGTCACCTCCCAGCACCGCCAGATGCTCGACCAGGTGCTCGAGCTGTTCGCCATCCGGCCCGCATGGGATCTCGACATCATGAAGGCCGGGCAGACCCTGACCGACATCACCTCCGGCGTGCTGGCTGGCATGGAAAGGGTGTTCGACGACTGGCGGCCCGACCGCATCCTGGTCCACGGCGACACCACCACCAGCTTCGCCGCATCGCTCGCCGCCTATTACCGGAAGATTCCGGTCGGGCACGTCGAGGCCGGGCTGCGCACCGGCAACCGGTACAGCCCGTGGCCCGAGGAGATGAACCGGCGCCTGACCGGCGCGCTTGCCGACCTGCATTTCGCACCCACGTCGCGGGCGCGCGCCAATCTGCTTGCCGAGAACGTGCCCGCCGACAGCGTCTACTTCACCGGCAACACGGTGATCGACGCGCTGAGCATCACCCGCGACCGCCTGCTGGCCGATGACGCCCAGCTGCGCCGCTACGACGAGCGGTTCGCGTTTCTGGGCCCCAAGCGCCTGGTGCTGGTCACCGGCCACCGCCGCGAGAGCTTCGGCGACGGGCTGCGCCGGACGTGCCTGGCGCTGGCCGACCTGGCGGCGCGCGGCGATGTCACCGTGCTCTATCCGGTACACCTCAACCCCAACGTGAAGGGGCCGGTACACGAGATCCTCGGCGGCGTGGCCGACATCCACCTGACCGAGCCGGAAGACTATCTGCCGTTCGTCTACCTGATGAACCGCAGCACGCTGATCGTCACGGATTCGGGCGGTATCCAGGAGGAGGCGCCCTCGCTGGGCAAGCCGGTGCTGGTCACCCGCGACACCACCGAGCGGCCCGAGGCCGTCGAGGCGGGCACCGTCGTCATGACCGGCACCGACCGGTCGAGGATCGTGGCGGAGGCCTCGCGGCTGCTCGATGACGCGGGCCATTACAGCCGGATGAGCGAGGCGCACAATCCCTACGGCGATGGGCATGCGGCACGGCGCATCGTCGGGTACCTTGAGGCGCTGGCGGGGCAGGGCGCGCGGCCCGAACCGTGGGTTGACCGGGCCGCATAGGAGACAGCATGGCGCGTTTCGACAAGACCATATGCGTATTGGGGCTGGGCTATATCGGCCTGCCCACGGCAAGCCTGCTGGCGACGCGCGGCTACACGGTGCTGGGCGTCGACGTCGACAGCCGGGTGGTGGGCGCGGTGCAGGCTGGCAACCTCCACTTCCACGAGCCGGACCTCGACATCCTTGTCGCGTCCGCGGTCGGCAGCGGCCAGCTCACGGCCTCCTACGATCCGGCGCCCGCCGACATCTTCATCATCGCCGTGCCGACACCGTTCGCCGAGGGCCATGCTCCCGATATGTCCTATGTGCAGGCTGCGACCCGCGCGCTGGCGCCGCACCTGCGGCCTGGCAACCTGGTGATCCTGGAATCGACCAGTCCGGTGGGCGCGACCGAGCAGATCGCCGGCTGGATCGCCCAGGAGCGGCCCGACCTGGGACCCGACATCACCAAGGGTTCAGGCCGCATCTTCCTGGTGCACTCGCCCGAGCGGGTGCTTCCGGGCAGGGTGCTGCAGGAGCTGGTGATCAACGACCGCATCGTCGGCGGTATCGACACCGAGTCTGCCGAGGTGGGCGCGGCGTTCTACCGCACCTTCACCACCGGCACCGTGTTTACCACCAAGGCGCGCACCGCCGAGCTGTCGAAGCTGGCCGAGAACGCGTTCCGCGACGTCAATATCGCCTATGCCAACGAGCTGTCGCTGATCTGCGACCGCCTGGGCGTCAATGTGTGGGAGCTGATCCAGCTCGCCAACCGGCATCCTCGGGTGAACATCCTGCAGCCTGGCCCTGGTGTCGGCGGCCACTGCATCGCCGTCGATCCCTGGTTCATCGTCCATTCGGCGCCGGAGCAGAGCCGGCTGATCCAGACCGCCCGCGAGGTCAATGACGGCAAGCCGCTCTGGGTGATCGAGCAGGTGAAAAGCGCCGCCGACCGGTTCAAGGATCCTGTGGTCGCGTGCCTGGGGCTCGCCTTCAAGGCCAATATCGACGACCTGCGGGAAAGCCCGGCGCTTGCGATCACCGAGGCGCTGGCGCGCGGCACGGCCGCGAAAATCCTGGCGGTCGAGCCTTATGTGGACGACTGCCCGCCGCAGCTGAAGGGCCTGTCCAATGTGGAGTTCGTCGGCGTCGACGAGGCGATCGGGCGGGCCGACATCCTGCTGCTGCTGGTCGACCACGACCGCTTCAAGCTGATCGAGCGCGAACAGCTTGCGCGAAAGGTGCTGATCGACACCCGCGGCCTGTTCCGCTGAGTTGTCTCGCCGAGTTTTGGCGGATGCCATTCCGACCGTTGATCGGGTGCGCCTCTCGCACTATTGTCCGCCGCCTTGCTGGGGCGTAGCCAAGTGGTACGGCAACGGATTTTGATTCCGTCATTCGCAGGTTCGATCCCTGCCGCCCCAGCCAGAATTCCTTGCTATGCCTTCTTCGCCTTCGCCTTCGCGGCGGCCTTTTCGGCCTTCTCGGTCTTCGCCAGGGCGGCGGCTTCCTTGTCGGCCGCTTCCTTCGCCATCCGCAGGGCCTTCAGGCGGGCGGTCTTGTCCATCAGTTCCTTGTGCGCCTTGTCGCGCGCCTTGATGGCGTCGTCCTCGTTCGGGCGCAGCTTGGCGAACTTTTCCTCTGCGCGGGATCTGGCTGGATCGGCCATGGATGTCTCTCCTTGAATTCGTTGATGTCGCCGATGCGGCACGCACCGGGGGCGTGCTGGCCGGGAAACGGAATCGGGGCGTGCTCGTCGGAAATGATCGGGCGCGCCCGCTTGGTCTTTGGGTCGAAGGGCCGCGCTGATCCCCAACTACCGGCGCGGAAGGCGGCTCGAGCCGCCACTTGCTGCGCGGAACGCGGTTTTCTCGCCGCGTCCAACGGTCTTGAAGCTCTACCCTATAGGTAAACCTGTGTGCCGGGCAATCAAGTATACTGCGGCGGGCGGTATGCCTCGTCGCATGAATCAGCAAGCGTCGATGGCGGTGTGGAAAAGGCGCGCCATCTCGTCGGGATCTCGCTCCGACCCTTCGGCGTCGACCATGATCGCGAACAGGCGGGCCTTCATGCCGGCCTGCTGTTCCGCCGTGAGCCGGGGATGGCCGGCCGCGAGTTCCCGCAGGACGATATCGAGCAACTCGTCCAATGTTTCCGGTGGTTTTCCTGGATGGGGCATGAGCGCGCCCTCGATTGCCGATGAGCTGATCGAGCCTAGCGCCTATGGAGCGGCGATGCGGTACGCATCCGAACACTCATGGCCAATTAGCGGTGACCGACGCTCAGCCGGCTCGTATGGCGAGCCTTTCAGGAGCACCATAGGCGTCACACGCGACCTTCTCGAGAGCGAACCGGTCGGTGATGGTGATCACACCGCGGCGCGAGGTCAGGATGCTTCTTGTCTGGAGACCTTTCAGACTCAGAGATACGCCGGCGCGCCTGACGTTGAGCATCAGCGAGAGTATCTCGTGGGTCATGAACAGTTCGTTGCGCTCCGAGCGGTCGTGATACATCAGCAGCCAACGCGCGAGACGTTCCTCGAGCGTGCATGACGCATTCGCCAGGGTCGTGCTGGCTACCTGGATCAGCAGGGCGTAGGCGTAGTGCAGCAATGTCCCGCGGAGGGTGTCGCTTCGCAGCAGGGCGTCCTGCAAGGCGGAGGCCGAAATACGGTAGGCCTGTCCGGGGGCCTGGACGAAGACCAGCAACAGCGAGTGATTGAGGGTATGGAGAACGGCGACGTCGACCATGCCGTCCCGCCCGACAAGCCCTACCTCGGTCTGGTCGCCACGCACCGTGCCCGCAACGATCGAGGCGATCCCCGCCTCGATGAACCAGCAGTGCAGGATTTCCTCATCCGGCTCGACCAGGACCTGGTTCTGCATGAGGTCCACGAGGGCAAGCTGCGGTTTCAGCAATGCAAGGTCGTCCGCGGACAGTCCAGCGAGAAGCTGATTGCCAAGAATCGATATGCCGATGGAATCCACAGTGCCTCCCATGTACGCGGGCGGGAGGACCTACTCTCAGCCGGCTGCGCCCTTTGAGCATCTGCAGCCGATGCTCTCTTAGAGCCCGATTGGAAATTAAATTGAGTGGTATCAGCAGGTTGTCTTGACGGCTTGGCCTGTCGTCGATTCAAGGGGTTTCGCCAAAAACTTCGATGGATCGACCATGTGGACTGATACCACTCGCGCCCTACATGCGCGAAGCGGGCTGGCTTTGCCAAGCGATTTGACTGATGCCGACTGAAGATATCATTCTCACAATCGCCGGGCAGGATGCCTCAACACTCGACAGGATTGCCCGGATTAAAACCGACTACGCCGGCCAGGCGGTTCCCGTTGAGATAATCCGCGATGGGCAACCTCAGACTTTGCAGATCACTATTCCTGCAGCGGACCCCGTTCAGACAGCGCGGGGCAAATAGACTGTTTTGTCAGGATATGGAGTTTGTATGAAAAGGGCACTCACGCTAGCGTCCGTCTTTATTGGCCTTCCCACTGCAGTGAATGGGCAGTCCACGGCTAACATCTATTTAGATTGTGATGTTATAAGAGCATACTCGATACCTGACGAAAGGCGAGTAGGTGAAAGGCTAAATTTCAAAATAGATCAAGAAACTTCGGTCATATACCAATTTGATTTTGATGCCGGTTTATATGAAAATACATGCGTAGAGAAAAATGATAAATCCGACTTTAACTTAATGATTGGCAATTGCGTCGTAAGTGAAGAATCTGTCATATCTATACATACTCAGAACTCTGGGTTCTTTTATACGATACAATCTATCACGATTTATCGAGGTTCTGGAAGGTTACGGGGTGATCTTTCAATGTATATTGGTCCCTACAAAGCTGGGGAATGGGATCCGAGTAAAAAGCCAATGGTAAAGTATGATATCAATGGCTCATGTGCGCGTGGTAAAGATATGAGCGCTGTTGAAAAGGCATTTTAATTTCAATTGCAAAAACTCTCGGATTGCACCCTAAGCCGAAGTGAGCACCCTCTGCTCCGCCCGCTCCAGCGCCGCCAGCACGCTGATTTGTGTATGTTGAACCGATACGTCCAGCTTTTCACCGTATACGCGGGGGCGTAGCTTGGCGGCGGTCCACTCCCGGGCATGAACGCGCAGCTTTAGCTGCTGCACCCATGCTGACAGAGCTGGCCCTTCGAGATGCGCTGGTGGTTCGCTGTCAGCCAAAGCAATGATATCGTCAGCCAGCGCATCGGCGCGGTCTTCGATAGCAGCGCGGTAGGCGGCTTGGAGGTCGGGGTTCTCGCGTAGCTGGACCTTAGCCCAGCTGTAGGACGGCGCCGGGTCGAGGCGTTGCAGCGCGGTAGCAAGGGCGTCGCCGCTGGCGATGTAGCCCAGCACCAGCGGCCAGACTTCGGCCGGATCAATCACAGGTGGGCGGCCTGCGCTCCGCTTGGCGATGGCTGTACTCATGACGGACCTCGTGCGGGTTTTCGGGCGGAATTTGTGTAGCAGAATCAGAGAATCATGCCCAGCTATCGCGCGCGCGTGAGGATTGGAGGGGGTTCGGCGCCTCACTTGCGCCCACCCCAGCAGCGCGAGGTGCAAAGTCGTGACCCCTCTACCCCTCTAGCCCCCCCACCCCCAGTAAAAGGGTAATGATAAATATATTTGATCGCCCCCTCTGGTATAGGGTGACGGGTCTAG
>CAMDTB010000014.1 GCA_945907245.1 Rhizobium sp. Q54 | reverse complement strand
CGACACCGACACCAACGCCGACGAGCCCGTTCGACACCAGCGAGTACCGGCTGAACTATGGCCTTGGCAGCATCAACGCGCTCGCCGCCTATGACGACGGCCTGAATGGCAACGGTATCGTCGTCGGCGTCGTCGACAGCGGCATCGATCCCAGCCACTCCGAGTTCGACGCCAACCTGTCGCCGCTCAGCAAGGACATCGTCGCCGCCCGAAACAGCCTGCTGCCCGACTCGCTGCATGGCACCCGCGTGTCCGGCCTGATCGCCGCGGAAAAAAATGGCGTCGGCGTCCACGGCGTGGCGTTCGACGCCACGCTGCTGATGGTGCGCGCCGACACGCCCGGCAGCTGCGACCCGAATTGCAGCTTCAGCGACACCAATCTCGCGGCAGCCATCAACTACGCCGTCGACAACGGCGCCAAGGTCATGAACTTCTCGCAGGCCGGGAACAGTTCGCCGGACGGCGCGCTGCTGGCCGCGCTGCAGCGGGCAGCCGACGCCGGCGTCATCATGGTGTTCGCCGCCGGCAACGACGGCAGCTCGCTGCCGGACGCCTCGAGCCGCTTCGCCGCCACCGCCGATGCGAAGGGCCTGGGCATCATCGCCGGCGCCAGCACCATCGGCAACGGAATCGCGTCGTTCAGCGACCGGGCCGGCACGACCCAGGACGTGTTCCTCGTCGCCCCCGGCGCCAACGTGCGCACCACGGACACCGGCAGCACCACGACCCTGGTCAGCGGCACGTCGTTCTCGGCGCCGATGATCGCAGGCGCGGCCGCCCTGCTGCTCGACAAGTTCCCCAACCTGAGCGGCGCCGAGGTGGTCCAGATCCTGATCGACACGGCGGTGGACCTGGGCACGCCGGGCCGGGATGCGATCTACGGCGCGGGCCTCATCGACCTGGAGGCGGCGCTGGCGCCGCAGGGCGCGCTATCGTTGCCCACGTTCGGCGGTAGCGCCTCGGCAACCGGCAGCACCGTGGCGATGGGCACGGCCTTCGGCGACGCCGTGGTCGGCGACCAGGCCGCCGCGTCGCTGCTGCGCTCGGGCATCATCACCGACAAGTACGACCGGACCTATGTGGCCGACTTGACCGGCAACTTCACCCGCATGCCGGACAGCCGCTTCGACCTGGCCTCGTTCGCCCGCAGCAGCGTCTATCGCCGTGGCACCAGCGGCTTCGTGCCGGGGATCGGCGCCTTCCAGATGTCGTTCACCGACGAATGGGGTGCGCTGGGCGAAGCCGCGCTGTTTCCCAACCTGGCGCAGGACCGCGGCTTCGAGAATCTGTCGTTCAGCTTCGTCCATGCACTCGATGCGAAGACGTCCGTGGGCGTGACCCACGGCGCGGCCTTCGCCAACACCTTCGACGCGGCGCCGGAGACCGGCATTCTGCGCTCGGTCGATGCGGGCGGCGCCTATATGCGTTTCGCCCAGGACGGCACCGGCCTGACGCTGCTGCACCAGCTCGACCGCCGGACCACCATCGGCTTCGCCGCGGGCTCGGCGCGCCTCGAGCCGTTCGACGGCGCCGAACCGGTCGGCCGCGAGTTCGCCGCCGTCCAGGTCAACCGTGCCGTCGGCAATCATGTCGTGCTGGGCGCGCAGCTCGGCGCGCTGCACGAACGCGGCAGCATGCTCGACACCGTCGCCACCGGCGCGTTCGACGGCATCGAGGGCGCCACCACACGTTTTGTCACCCTCAGCGCATCGTACCGGCTGGGCGACCTGACCCTGGTTGCGGGCGCCAGCCGGGGCTGGACCGGCGTGTCCGAGCACGGCAGCGCCCTGCTGCATTCCTATTCGGGGATCGAGACCTCGTCCTACAGCGTCGGCGCGGTCTGGCAGACACCGCTTGCCGGCCACGTGCTCGGCTTCGCCATCTCGCAGCCGCTGCGTGTCGAAAGCGGCCGCGCCACGCTCGACGTGGCCACCGGCCGCGACTTCGCCAGCGACAGCATCCTCTACGACAGCCGCACCCTGAACCTGGCGCCCACCGGCCGCGAGGTCGACGTGGAGCTGAGCCACGGCTTCTGGAACGGCGGCCCGCTCAGCCTGCAGACCAACCTGATCTACCGGATGAACCCCAACCATTTCGCCACGGCCGCCGACGCGTTGCTGGTCATGTTCCAGGCGGATGTGAGGTTCTGAGGGCGGTAAGGCTGGTCCGTTTCCAACAGAATTTTTTCACCGGTGACTCTGCGAGCGCAGCGAAGCGGCTTCATGCTCCAGCGACGCCATGACGAAAAAGGGCGGCCCGTCGCCGGGCCGCCCTGATCGTGGGTGAAGCCTGGGCTACTCGCTGGCCGCCGGCTTCTTCTTTTCGGTCTTCTTTTCCGGGTTCGCCTTGAGGGCGACGAACAGGAAGTTGTCGCCGCGGCGGACGCGCAGCAGGATGGTGGCGCGGCCGGACTTCTTTTCGGCGTCGAACGCCGCCTTCGCCTCGGCCGGAGTCCTGATCTCCTTGTCGCCGACGCGGGCGATGATGTCGCCGCGCTTGATGTCCTTCTGCGCCGCTTCGCTCGTCCGGTCGACCTTGGTGATCACCACGCCGGTCGCCTTGTCCGGCAGCTGCATCTGCTTGCGGGTCTCGTCGTTGATCGCCGCCATGGTCAGGCCGAGCGCCTCGACAGAGCCGGTGACCGCAGGCGCCGGCTCCTTCTTCTTGGCGCCGGTTGCCTCGGCGGCGGGCGCTTCGTCGTCGGGCTTCATCTGGCCCACCTGGACGGAGAGCGTCTTCTTCGCCCCGTCGCGCCAGACCACCAGCGGCGACTTGCGGCCCGCCTCGGCATCGGCAACGGCGCGCAGCAGCGCGCGGGTGTCGGCGACCTCCTTGCCGTCGAATTCCAGGATCACGTCACCGCTCTTGACGCCCGCCTTTTCGGCCGGATCGCCTTCGACCACATTGGTCACCATGGCGCCCTTGGGCGTCTTGAGGCCTATGCTGTCGGCGATGGCCTGATCGACCGGCTGAATGCCGACGCCGAGCCAGCCGCGCTGCACCTGGCCGTGCTTGCGCAGATCTTCCACCACCCGTTGCACCAGCTGGGATGGAATCGCAAAGCCGATGCCCACATTGCCGCCGGTGCGCGAGTAGATGACGCTGTTGACGCCGACGACCTTGCCGTCCATGTCGAACAGCGGGCCGCCCGAGTTACCCTGGTTGATGGCCGCGTCGGTCTGGATGAAATCGTCATAGGGACCGGCGTTGATATCGCGGTCGATGGCCGAGACGATGCCCGAGGTGACGGTGCCGCCCAGCCCGTACGGATTGCCGACGGCGATCACCCATTCGCCGACCCGCAGCGTGTCGGAGTCGCCGAACTGCACCGCCTGCAGCGGCTTGGTGGGCTTTACCTTGAGCACGGCGATATCGGTACGCCGGTCGCGGCCCAGTACCTCGGCGTCCATCTCGGTGCCGTCATTGAGGATCACCACCACCTTGTCGGCATTGTCGACCACGTGGTTGTTGGTGATGACGAGGCCGGACGCGTCGATGATGAAGCCCGATCCCATGGCGTGCGCTTCCTGCGGCGGAATCTTGCGGTTCTCAAAGAAGTCGCGGAAGAAGTCCGGGATGCCCGGCGGCAGTTGCTGCTCGCTGTCCTCTTCGCCGGCGGTGGCGTCGGTGCCGCCGACTTCCTGGGTGGTCGAGATGTTCACGACCGAAGGCATCACCTTCTCGACCAGGTCGGCGAAGCCGTCCGGCACGGGCTTGGCCGCGGCCGGCGCGGCGGCCGACACGGCCAGCAGCGCGGCGACGGCCAGCGCCTGAATTCCCTTGAATGCGCGCGTGTTCCGGAAAAGACGGGCTTCCGGCATATGGTCTGCTGGGCTCACGAAGCCGCTCCTTATCTATGGACCTGGCGAGAGGGAAACCCTCAACGGCTATTGGCCTCCGCCGAGTTGCCCGCCAGTGGGGCATGGGAGAAATTAAGGTCCGCGGCCGGCGCTTTCAAGAAACCGCATGGCCCGGATGTGGTGATCACATGGTCAGGCAACTTACCGCCGCGCCAGCAGCACCACAACCAGCCCGGCGACCGCGACGGCGATCCCGGTCATCCGGATGGTCTGCTCGGGCTGGCGCAACACCGTGTCGAGCATTCGCCGCATGGCGTTGGGCGCCAGTGCGTAGAGAATGCCTTCCAGCACCAGAAGCAGGCCGAACCCTACCCACAGATCCTGAAACATCGCGTCGTACTAGCGGCCGCCCGAGTTGGCGTCGCGGAAGTATTTGAAGAACTCGCTGTCGGGCGAGAGGATCACCGTGTCGTCCTTGCCCACCGTCTCGCGGTACGCCTGCATCGAGCGGTAGAACTCGAAGAAGTTGACGTCCCGGCCGAACGACGCGGCGAAGGTCTTCACAGCCTCGGCGTCGCCCTCGCCTCGCAGGATGTCGGCCTGCTTGCTGGCTTCGGCGACGATGACCGCCTTCTCACGGTCGGTTTCCGCGCGCATGCGCTGGGCCTCTTCCATGCCGCTGGCGCGCCGGCCGGCCGCCTGCTGGTTGTATTCCTTCTGCATCCGCTCGAAGATCGCCGCGCTGATCTCGGGGGGCAGATCGGCGCGCTTCAGGCGAACGTCGACGACCTGCACGCCCAGACGCTTGGCGTCCTCGGCCACAAGGTCGCGGATCCGGTTCATCAGGACGCCGCGCTCGCCGGTCAACAGGGTGTTGAAGTCCTCGCTGCCCAGCACCCGGCGCAGATTCGACACGACCGTGGTGCTGATGCGGGCGCGCCCCGTGGCCTCGTCGCCCTGGACGGTCTTGTAGAACTGCAGCGGATCCTCGATGCGGAAGCGGACCATGGCGTCGACCACTAGGCGCTTCTCGTCGGCGGCGATCACCTCCTGCGACGCCAGGTCAAGCGCCAGGATGCGCTTGTCCATGTAGATCACGTCTTCGATCAACGGCACCTTCAGGTGGATACCGGGCTTCTGCACCATCCGGTCGAAACTGGACAGCCGAAGCACGATGGCCTGCTGGGTGACGGTGACCGTATAGAGCGAGGTGAACGCCAGGAAAACCAGGACGCCGGCGGTCACGACGGCGGGAACGACCCATTTCCGGTTCATGGCGTGGCCCCCTGCTGCTGGCGCTTCTGAACTTCCGGCAGCGGCAGGTATGGAACCACGCCGCCCTTGCTGTCGATGATGACCTTGTTCACGTTCTTCAGGACGCTTTCCATGGTTTCGATGTACATGCGCTTGCGGGTGACGTCGGATGCCTGTCGATACTGCTCATACACCGAGACGAAGCGCGCCGCTTCACCCTGTGACCGAGCGACCACCTCTGCCTTGTAGGCCTCGGCCTGCTGTACGATCTGCGAGGCCTGGCCTCGTGCGGCGGGAATGACCTCGGCGCGGTAGCGCTGCGCCTCGTTGATCTTCGCCTCGCGGTCGGCGCCGGCGGCCTGGACGTCGCGGAAGTCGTCGATGACCTCGGGCGGCGTGTCGGCCTTGCGCAGCTTCACGTCGCTGATCAGGACGCCCGCGTCGTAGGAGTTCAATGTCTTCTGCATCAGCTGCTGGGTCTGATTCTCGACTTCCAGGCGTCCCTTGGTCAACGCCGTCTCCAGGGGCCGCTGGCCCACGACCTCGCGCATGGCGCTCTCGGCGACCGCCTTGACCGTCTCTTCCTGGGCCTGGATGTTGAACAGAAACTTGTAGGCGTTATCGACCCGCCAGAATACCTCGAAGTCGATGTCGATGATGTTCTCGTCGCCCGTAAGCATCATGCTCTCGCTGGGCCGATTGGTCTCGGCGACGGCGCCGCGTGCGCCTTCGGGGGTCGAGAAGCCGATTTCCAGCCGCCGGACCTGCTCGGTACTGATCTTGAGCACCCGGCCGATCGGCGCGGGAGGCGCCCAATGCCAGCCTTCGCCCCTCGGATCGCCGCTCACCGCGCCGAACACCAGGACCGTGCCCTTTTCACCCGGCTTGACCACGAACGCGCCGCTGATGATCCAGAGGACCAGCAGCACGCCCAGGCCGATCAAGATGCCGCGCGTGCCGCCGAACCCGCCGCTGCCGCCGGGAAACAGGTTCTTCATGCGGTCCTGGCCGCGCCGCAGCAGTTCGTCCAGGTTGGGGGGCGTCGGTCCGGTCGGGCGCGGCCCCTGTCCCCAGGGACCCCTGCCGCCACCGCCACCGGAATTGTTTTGCCAAGGCATCGGCGGATTGTCCTCCGTCAGGTGGTTGGCCCCGCACAATCCGGGGGCGTTCGATGACCCTCTATATAGGAAGCCTCTATCCGTAGACCAGAACCTCTTATCAACTTCCTCGCAACGTTCTATATCAGGCGGCCTTCCGGAGAGTCCAACCATGCCGAACATCAGTGAATCCGATATCCTCAAGGCGCTGTCCGGCGTCGTCGACCCGGCCAGCGGCCGCGACGTGGTGGCTGACGGCAGGATCCAGGGCATTCACGTCCAGGACGGCCGCGTGCGCTTCGCGCTTGCCGTCCGGCCCGGCGAAGGGCCTGAAAAGGAGCCGCTGCGCCAGGCCGCGGAAAAGGCCGTGGCCGCGCTTCCCGGCGTCACCGGCGTGACCGCCGTCCTCACCGCCGAGCGCGGCGGCGACCGCCAGAAGCCGGCGCCGCTCGACGCCCCGCAAAAGGGCGAGGGCATCGGCAAGGTCAAGGCCATCGTCGCCGTCGCCAGCGGCAAGGGCGGCGTCGGCAAATCGACCACCGCCGTCAACCTGGCGCTGGCGCTGAAGGCGCTGGGTTTGACCGTCGGCCTGCTCGACACCGACATCTACGGCCCGTCCGTGCCGCGCCTGATGGGCCTGTCCGGCAAGCCCAGGACCGACGGCAAGGTGCTGCTGCCGATGGAGAACTACGGCATAAAATGCATGTCCATGGGCTTCATGGTCGACGAGCAGACAGCCATGATCTGGCGCGGCCCCATGGTGGTCAGCGCGATCAGCCAGATGCTCGGCGACGTGGCTTGGGGCGAGCTCGACGTGCTGGTCCTCGACCTGCCGCCGGGCACCGGCGATGCCCAGCTCACGATTGCCCAGCGTGTCCCGCTGACCGGCGCGGTGATCGTCTCGACGCCGCAGGATCTGGCGCTGCTCGACGCGCGGCGCGGCCTCGCCATGTTCGAGAAGGTCAAGGTGCCGACGCTCGGCATCATCGAGAACATGAGCACGTTCATCTGCCCGAACTGCGGCCACGAATCCCACATCTTCGGCCATGGCGGCGCCCGCGCCGAGGCGGAAAAGCTCGGCGTCGACTTCCTCGGCGAAATCCCGCTGCACATGGCGATCCGCGAAACCTCGGACGCCGGCACGCCCATCGTGGTCAAGGACCCGACCGGCCCGCACGCGAAGGCCTATATGGAGATCGCCAGCAAGGTCGCAGCGAAGATCGGCGCCGGCGCGAGGCGCGGGCCGACGATCTCGTTCTCGTAGTCAGCTCCGCTCCAGCACCACGAAATCATAGGCCGGCCCGCCTTCCGGCGGCTTACCGGGCGTCCGCGACACCTCGCGCCACTGGTCGCCCAGCACAGGGAAGAACGTGTCGCCGTCGAAGTCGGCGTGGATTTCGGTCAGGTAGATGCGGTCGGCCAGCGGCAGCGCCTGTTCGTAGATGTTGCCGCCGCCGATCACCATGATTTCGTCGGTCTCATTGCCCGCCGCGATGGCGCGGGCCAGCTTCACCGCCTCATGGAAATCATGGGTGACCGTGATGCCCTCGCCGTTCACCTCGCCGGTACGGGTCACCACGATGTTGGCGCGCCCCGGCAGCGGCCGGCCGATGGATTCGTAGGTCTTGCGCCCCATGATCATGGGCTTTCCCATGGTGACGGCCTTGAAGAATTTTAGGTCTTCCGGCAGCCGCCACGGCATGCCGCCCGCATGGCCGATCACCCGGTTCGCCGCCATGGCGACCACCAGCGAGAGGGTCATACGGCGACGGGCGCGGCGATATGGCCGTGCGCCTGGTAGTTCTCGATAACGATGTCGTCATAGGTGAAGGCGAACAGGTCGGTCACCGACGGATTGAGCTTCAGGGTCGGCAAGGGAAGCTGCTCGCGCCGCAGCTGCCGGTCGGCCTGCTCGAGGTGGTTCAGGTACAGGTGCGCGTCGCCGAAGGTGTGTATGAACTCGCCCGGCTTCAGCCGGCACACCTGCGCCACCATCTCGGTCAGCAGCGCGTAAGAGGCGATGTTGAAGGGGACGCCGAGGAAGATATCGGCGCTGCGCTGGTAGAGCTGGCACGACAGCTTGCCGTCCGCCACGTAGAACTGGAACAGGCAGTGACAGGGCGGCAGCGCCATGTTGTCCACCTCGGCCACGTTCCAGGCGCTGACGATGTGGCGCCGGCTGTCCGGCTTGACCTTGATCTGCTCGATGACGCCCGCGATCTGGTCGATGTGCCGTCCGTCGGGCGTCGGCCAGCTGCGCCACTGGTGGCCGTAGACCGGGCCGAGGTCGCCGTTCTCGTCGGCCCAGTCGTCCCAGATGCTGACGCCGTTGTCTTTCAGGTAGCGGATGTTGGTGTCGCCGGACAGGAACCACAGCAGCTCGTGCACGATGGACTTCAGGTGCAGCTTCTTGGTGGTGGTGAGCGGGAAGCCTTCCGACAGGTCGAAGCGCATCTGATGGCCGAATATGCTCTTCGTGCCGGTGCCCGTTCGGTCGGTCTTGACGACGCCGTGGTCGCGGACTTGGCGCATCAGATCAAGATATTGTTTCACCCGCCGCTCCGGCCGCAAATTGTGGATGAGGAGTATAGCCGATTCGGATTTGGCCGTCACATTGGGATGCTGCTGCCCCTTTAATGTTCCCGCGCATAGGCCTATATAAGTCGTGTCGGGGTAACCCGACTATGGCGATAAACGGTTTGTGGAATAAGCGTTACGGACCCGGGGGCGGTACCCGGCGCCTCCACCATTCACCCTCCCTTCCAAAGGCGGGTTCATGGGGGCGAAACAGGATCGACGTGCGTGGTAAAGACAAGCTTTTTGCTCGGTATGGTAACCGCCGTCATCGGGCCAAACGCACAAATGCCAACGATAATGAGGCATTCGCAGTAGCTGCCTAATAAGCATGCTTAAGCGCGGTTCGGCGGGGCACCGGGCAACAGAAGCCCCGTCACTTCCTCTTGTACGGACAATGTCCGGACCTTATATTCGGTTCAGAGGTGATCCATGGCCGCGACCAACCTGAAATCTGAACGTATCGACGTCCGCACGACGCCCGAGGCAAAGGAAACATTGCAGCAGGCGGCTGCAATGACGCGAAAGAACGTAAGCGAATTCCTCCTGGAAGCCGGTTTGGCCGCCGCGTCCGAGGCATTGATGGATCGGCGGACGTTCATGCTGTCCGATGAACAGTGGCGTGAATTCCAGGAGGCACTGGATGCACCGGTTCGTCCAAAGCCGAGACTTGCCAGATTGCTGTCCGAGCCAAGCGTCCTAGAGTGATGCCGGTTTCAGACCCGGTCGAAAAACTTTCATCCGATCACAGGACCGACAATTTCGATTGCGGCCAGGACGTTCTGAACCGGTTTCTTCAGCGGTTCGCACTAATGAATCAAAAAGCCAACAGCGCGCAGACTTATGTCGCGTGTTCCCCGGATCGCAGCGTAAGGGGCTACTACAGCCTCAGTGTTGGGAGCGTTGAATGGGACGACGTTCCTTTGCGCGTGGCGCATGGATTGGCCCGCCACTCCGTTCCGGTGATGCTGCTCGCCCGCCTTGCGGTCGATCGTACGGAACAAGGGAAGGGGCTGGGTCAGGCGCTTCTCAAGGACGCCCTTCTCCGGACGGCACAAGCCGCGGACATTGCCGGCATAAGGGCTTTGCTGGTCCACGCCAAGGACGAAAACGCCCGGCAATGGTACGAGCACTTCAACTTTGTCTCAAGCCCGTCCGATCCCCTTCACCTCTACCTGTTGATGAAGGACATTTACGCGCTGATCCGATGACTTACTCTGCCGGATACGCGTGCAGCCGCTCCTGCCGCAGTTCGCCCATGGCCTGGCGGATGATCTGCCAGGCGCTGTGCAGGCTGAGAACAGCCATCAGGAAGCCGACGGCCAGGTCCGGCCAGTGGCTGTGTGTCAGGTAGACGAGGCCCGCCGCGCCGATCACCGCCACGTTGGCGATGGCGTCGTTCCGGCTGCACAGCCAGACCGACTGGCGGTTGGAATCGCCGCCGCGGAATTTGTACAGAAGCACCGCAGAGCCTACATTCGCCACCAGCGCCATGGCGCCGACGATGCCCATGACCGGCGCTTCCGGCAGGCCGCCGGTGGTCGCCATGTATGCCGAATAGCCCAGCACGTAGAAGCCGAACACCGCCATGGCGCCGCCCTTGACCAGCGCCGCGCCGGCACGCCAGGTGATGGCCTTGCCAAGGACGAACAGGGCGATCAGGTAGTTCGCCGCGTCGGCCAGGAAGTCGAGCGCGTCGGCCTGCAGCGATACCGACCCGGCGATGGCGCCGGCCACGGCCTCGATACAGAACATGGCCGCGTTGACGCCGAACACGATCCACAGGACGTTGCGGTACACGCCGTCCAGATCGTGGGCCTGATCGTGCCCATGAGCGCCATGCCCATGATTGTCGCCGCCGCAGCATCCCGCGCTCATGCCGCGCTCCTGCCGGTGTCGATCCCGGCTTCCTCGGCCGCGTGTTCCAACATGTCGGCGACGACGCAGCGGATGTGATGATCCTCGGCCTCGTAGAATACCTGTTTGCCGCGGCGTTCCGACCGCACCAGCCGCGCCGCGCGCAGCAGCCGCAGATGATGGCTGACCAGCGACGGCGACAGCGACAGCTTCAGCGCGATCTCGCCCACCGGCACCGGCCCGTCGAGGCACAGCATCAGGATGGCGAGACGCGAAGGATCGCCCATCAGCTTGAACGTATCGGCCACTTGCGGGATCAGGTCGTCGGGCACGGCAAACCTATATAACTGAATACCTGTTCATATGTTAGATGTCCCGGCTCCAAAGTCAAGTTGCCCTGAAACACACAGAATTGACGCGCTTTAGCCCGCGCGCGATTGACTCCTGCCCCCGCGGGCTTAGTCTCTAGCGCATGACTTCCGGGCAAAAATCCTCCGATGGCGGTGACATCGACTATGACGCGCTGATCCGTTCGGCGCTGGTCGGCGTGGTCCGCAACCTGCTCGCCGACACCGCCAAAAGCGGTCTGATCGGCAACCACCATTTCTATCTGGCGTTCAGCACCACCCATCCGGGCGTGGCGATGCCGGAGCGGCTGCGCCAGCAGCATCCGAAGGACATGACCATCGTGCTGCAGAACCAGTTCTGGGACCTGGAGGTGGACGACGCGTGGTTCTCGGTGAAGCTGAGCTTCTCCGGCAAGCTGGAAAAGCTAGTGATCCCGTTCGACGCCCTTGTCGGCTTCCTCGACCCCAGCGTGCAGTTTGCCTTGCAGTTCCGCGAAGTGAACGGCAAACCGGCGGATCGCCCGGCCGAGTCCGCGCCGACCGACACGGCCGCCGGGCCCGCGGCCGACGGCGGCAACAACGTGATTGCCCTCGATATCTTCCGCAAACAATAATCCGCCCGCCGGCACCCCGAGTCGCCGGCATCCTTGACTGCCGGATGGAGCAGCGCCGGCCGCGGGACCGTCCCGACGGGACCAGATCGCCGCCTCCTGGCACCAAACGCATGAGCCGAGACCACCGATGAACGCTTTCCAATTCCAGGACATGTTCCCGTTGGGCGACGACACCACGCCCTACAAGAAGCTGACCACGGATTTCGTGGGCCGCGAGAAGATCGGCGGGAAATCCATCCTGACCGTGGACGGCGACGGCCTCGCCCTGCTGGCGCGCGACGCCATGCGCGACATCGCCCACCTGCTCCGCCCCGGCCACCTGGCCCAGCTCCGCATGATCCTCGACGACCCGGAAGCCTCAGACAACGACCGCTTCGTGGCGCTGGAGCTGCTGAAGAACGCCAATGTCGCCGCCGGCATGGTGCTGCCGAGCTGCCAGGACACCGGCACGGCCATCGTCGTCGGCAAGAAGGGCCAGTACGTCTGGACCAGCGAGAACGACGAGGCGGCGCTGTCGCGCGGCGTGCTCGACACCTACACCAACACCAATTTGCGCTACTCGCAGATGGCGCCGCTGAAGATGTTCGAGGAGGTCAACACCAAGACCAATCTGCCGGCGCAGATCGACATCTACGCGACCCCGGGCGACGCCTACAAGTTCCTGTTCATGGCCAAGGGCGGCGGCTCGGCCAACAAGACGTTCCTCTACCAGGGCACGCCCACCCTGCTGCGCGAAGACAAGCTGCTGCCATTCATCGACGAGAAGATCCGGACGCTCGGTACCTCCGCCTGCCCGCCCTATCACCTGGCCGTGGTGATCGGCGGCCTCTCGGCCGAGATGACCCTGAAGACGGTGAAGCTGGCGTCGGCGCGCGACCTGGACAATCTGCCGACCGAGGGCGGCCCGTCCGGCCACGCCTTCCGCGACATCGAGATGGAAGCCAAGATCCACGCGCTGACCGCCAAGACCGGCATCGGCGCCCAGTTCGGCGGCAAGTATTTCTGCCACGACGTGCGGGTGATCCGCCTGCCCCGCCACGGCGCCTCCGTGCCGATCGGCATCGGTGTGTCCTGCTCGGCCGACCGGCAGGCCAAGGGCAAGATCACCGACAGCGGCATCTACCTCGAGCAGCTCGAGACCGATCCGGCCCACTACCTGCCCGAGCCCGGCGACGCCGACCTCCACAGCGACGTGGTGCAGATCGACCTGAACCAGCCCATGGAACAGATCCTGACGACGCTGAACCGCTATCCGATCAAGACCCGGCTGTCGCTGACCGGCTCAATCGTGGTCGCCCGCGACCTGGCGCACGCCGCGATCCTGAAGAAGATCGAGGCCGGCGAGCCCATGCCGCAATACATGAAGGACCACATCGTCTACTACGCCGGCCCGGCGAAGAAGCCGGACGGCTACGCCAGCGGTTCGTTCGGCCCGACCACGGCCGGCCGCATGGACAGCTATGTGCCGACGTTCCAGCCGCTGGGCGGCTCCATGGTCATGCTGGCCAAGGGCAACCGCAGCAAGCAGGTGACCACCAGCTGCGCCCAGAACGGCGGCTTCTATCTCGGCTCGATCGGCGGCCCGGCGGCGATCCTTGCGCAGAACAACATCCGCAAGGTCGAAGTGCTGGACTTCGAGGACTTCGGCATGGAGGCTGTCTGGAAGATCGACGTGGAGAACTTCCCGGCATTCATCGTCGTTGACAACAAGGGCAACGACTTCTTCGCGGACATCTGACGCGGGGCTGCTCTCCGGCCCTTGCCGAAGGAGAGACGATGACCGGCACACGCATCGAGAAGGACAGTTTCGGCGACATCGCGGTGCCGGCCGACCGGTACTGGGGTGCGCAGACTCAGCGATCAGTGGAAAATTTTCCGATCGGCGGCGAGCGCATGCCCGCGGGCATCGTCCACGCGCTGGGGCTGATCAAGCAGGCCGCCGCCATCGTCAATACAAGCCATGGCCTCGATCCTGAACTGGCCGAGGCCATCGCCGCCGCCGCCGCGGAGGTCGCCTCGGGGGCGCTCGACGATCACTTTCCGCTGGTGGTGTGGCAGACCGGGTCGGGCACCCAGTCCAACATGAACGCCAACGAGGTGATCGCCAACCGGGCCAGCGAGATGCTGGGCGGCGAGATCGGCATGACGCGGCTCGTCCACCCGAACGACCACGTCAACATGTCCCAGTCGTCCAACGACACCTTCCCCACCGCCATGCACGTCGCCGCGTGCCGGGCGCTCACCGACGGCCTGATCCCGGCGCTGGAGCGGCTGGAGGCGGCGTTCGGCGCCAGGAGCCGGACATGGGCGGACATCATCAAGATCGGCCGCACCCACACCCAGGACGCTACCCCGCTGACCCTGGGCCAGGAATTCTCCGGCTACGCCCACCAGGTCGGCACCGCGCTGGCGCGGATCAGGTCGTGCCTGCCGGAACTCTGCGAACTTGCCCAGGGTGGCACCGCCGTCGGCACCGGCCTGAACGCGCCGCCCGGCTTCGACAAGGAGATCGTCGCCCGGATCGCGGCGCTGTCGGGCATGCCGTTCCGCGTGTCGCCCAACAAGTTCGCCGGCATCGCCGCCCACGACGTTTTCGTCGGCCTCTCAGGCATGCTCTCGGCGCTCGCCGCGGCGCTGACCAAGATCGGCAACGACCTCCGCCTGCTCGGCTCGGGCCCGCGCGCGGGCCTCGGCGAACTGTCGCTGCCCGAGAACGAACCCGGCTCATCGATCATGCCCGGGAAGGTCAATCCCACCCAGGTCGAGGCGCTCACCATGGTCTGCGTCCAGGTGATCGGCAACCACACGACGGTCGCCATGGCGGATGCGCAGGGACAATTCGAGCTCAACGCCTTCAAGCCGGTCATCGCTTACAACGTGCTGCAGTCGATCACGCTTCTGGCGGATTCCTGCGACAGCTTCCGACTTCGCTGCCTGGACGGAATCGAGCCGAACCGGGCGCGAATCGCCGAGCTTGTGGACAAGTCGCTGATGCTGGTGACCGCGCTGGCGCCCGAGATCGGCTACGACAAGGCCGCGGAAATCGCCAAATACGCTCACAAGAATGGTCTGACGCTGAAACAAGCGGCCCTCGACATGCGTTATGTGGACGAACCTACGTTCGACCGCATCGTGCGAGCCGAGCGCATGCTTGGACCATCGGAGGACGAGTTTTGAGCGGACCAGTCAAACGATCCATCACCATCGCGGGGCATCGCACCAGCGTGTCGCTGGAGCCCGTGTTCTGGACGCTGCTGACGGAAGCGGCTGAAGAAGAGGGTAAAAGCATCGGCGGTCTCGTCACGTCCATCGACGAGGGTCGCGCCGCCAACCTGTCGAGCGCGATCCGCACCTGGCTGGTCGAGCGGCTTCGCGCTGAACTGTCGAAAGCGGCGTGATCGGGACCTCGCACCCAATCGGTCAGTAACGCTCGTCCGGATAGCGCGGCCCGTAATAAGGCTCGGGCGGATAGTCATACCTGGGTGGATAGCCGCGCCGCGCCGAATAGTCTTCTTCCGGCGGATACTGGTCCTCGTTGGTCCGCCCCATGTCGTCCTGCTCCACCGAATAGCCATCCTCCGCATAGCCGCCATCAGCGGGATAAGCCGGGTCGTCCTCGTAGGCGGGCTGATCGGCCGGATAGTCCTGTTCGCGCGGCCGGCTCTCGAGCCGATAGCTCTGCCGAGGCGGCGCGCCGCGATCGGCGTGTTCCGGGTCGCGGCGCTCGCGGCTTTTCCGCTTCTCCAGCTTGTCGATCAGCCGGTTCACCACGCGCTTGGTTTTCTCGCGGCGTTCGCCCGGCGCGGCGTCGTCACGCCGGGGCTCGTCATCGCCCAGTACGTCGCGGATCACCGTGTCGACGAACCGTTTGCCGATGAACTTGCCCATGTCGCCGAGCCGGTTCTTCCTGTCGGGCGAATCGAGCGGCCCGCTCAGGCTCACACCGACCGCCGGCGTCGACGCGTGCTGCGCGCCGGTCAGCGTCAGCACGACGTCCATGTCCACCGTCCAGCGTGGCAGGTCGACGGTGCCGGTCACGGTCGCCCGGGACGCGTCCAGGCTTGCCTTGACGCCCTCGAAGCGGGCGATGCCGTCCTTGATCGCCACGCCGCCCGAAATCGTCGCATAGCGTGTCTGGCCGCCGCCGAGCGCGGCATCGGCCAGATCGATGAAATCGCTATACCGGGTAAGGTGCGCCAGCTCGCCGCTGAGCTGCGCCGCGTCGAAGCCCCGCACGACGCCGTCCGCGGCGTCGATCTTCAGCGTCCCCGACAGGCTGCGGACCATGGCGAGCTGACTCTTGCCCGTGGCCGAAACGCTGGCGGTCATGCCGAACTCACCGCTGGCGACCGGCGTGTCGGCCCAGTCGCTCAGCGCCTTGTCCACCGAGGCCTTCGCCAGCGTGACGTCGAGCCTGAGCGCCGGCACGTCGCGAGCGTCCACCATGCCGGTCGCCGTCGCGGCGCCGCCGAACAGCCCGGCGCTCGCCTTCTCGATCCGCAGCCGGCCGTTGCCCAGCGTGGCGGCGAGCGACGGCTTGGCGAGGAGATACCGGCGGAAGCGGATTTCGTCGGCCTGGATATCGATCCTGCCGTCGGCGGCGCGAAGGATACCGATCTCGATGGACTCGTCCGACCAGCGATTGCCGCCGTCACGCGCCCGGTCGGGGCCGCTCTTGCGCTGGCCGAGGAACGGATCGAGGTCGATCTTGCCCGCCTTCAGGCTGGCGTCGAGCACCGGCCGCTCGCCGGCGCCGTCATAGGACAGGTCGCCGGTGAGCATCATCTGCGCCTCGCCCCGGCGATAGATGATCGTCGCGTCCGTCGCCTTGAAGGCGTCGAACGCCACGTTGTGCGTCTTGCCCGGTTTCTTGACAGGCTGGAAGTCCCAGCTCTTGCGGCCGTCCGCCAGCACGTCGAGATAGATCTTCGGCTGGCTGAGGTCGATCCCGGTGATCCGGACCTTGCGCGACAGCAGCGATCCGCGGTCGACCTTGAAGACCGCGCGCCGCACCCGCATGAAGTCGGGCGACGGCGCGCCGTCGATACTGGCGATGCGCACGTTCTCGGCGGTGATCTCCGGCGACGGCAGCATCTGCATCGTCACCTCCCCGTCGATATAGGCCTGCCGGCCGGTGCGCGCCTCGATCTGGTCGATCAGCACGCTCCGGTAATCGATGGACGCCGGAAGCCGTGGCACGACAATCAGGCCAATGGCGGCCAGTCCCCACACCACGGCGATGGCGATCAACACCTTTTTCAGCACGTCGGACACACCTTGCCAGCCCTTGGATCGCGGCACTCACACTTTAATATGTAGGCTTCAGAACCCCGCCCGAAAACTGCTGACCGGACGGAGCACCGTGTTATAACCGCGAAGATCATGTCAGACCCCTTCGACCTCGACGATTTCCCGGCCGATCCGGGACCAGCGAACCGCCCCGGATTCGGCGCGGAACCGCCCTATCTGCGCGGCCTGAACCCGCCGCAGCGTCTGGCGGTGACCACGCTGGACGGCCCCGTGCTGCTGCTGGCGGGCGCGGGCACGGGCAAGACCAAGGCGCTGACCACCCGGCTCGCCCATATCATCAACACCGGCAAGGCCTGGCCCGGACAGGTGCTGGCGGTGACCTTCACCAACAAGGCCGCCCGCGAGATGCAGCACCGCGTCGCCGAGCTGATCGGCCAGGCGGTCGAGGGCATGCCCTGGCTGGGCACGTTCCACGCCGTCGCCGCGCGCATCCTGCGCCGGCATGCCGAGCTGGTGGGTTTGCGCTCCAACTTCACCATCCTCGACACCGACGATCAGATCAGGCTGATCAAGCAGCTGCTGCAGGCCGAGAACATCGATGACAAGCGCTGGCCGGCGCGGGTGTTCGCTGGGCTGGTCGACGGCTGGAAGAACCGCGCGCTGGCGCCGGACAAGATCCCCAACGAGGACATCTATTCCTTCGACGGCAAGGGCGGCCTGCTCTACCGGCAGTACCAGGAGCGGCTGAAGACGCTCAACGCCTGCGATTTCGGCGACCTGCTGCTGCACAATGTCAGCATCTTCACCCAGCACCCCGACGTGCTGGCCGAGTATCACCGTCGCTTCAAGTACATCCTGGTCGACGAGTACCAGGACACCAACGTGGCGCAGTATCTTTGGCTGCGGCTGCTGGCGCAGAAGCACCATAACATCTGCTGCGTTGGCGACGACGACCAGAGTATCTATGGCTGGCGCGGCGCCGAGGTCGGCAACATCCTGCGCTTCGAGAAGGATTTCCCCGGCGCCAAGATCATCCGGCTGGAGCAGAACTACCGGTCGACGCCGCACATCCTGGGTGCAGCCTCCGGCCTGATCGCCGCCAACGCCGGCCGCCTGGGCAAGACGCTGTGGACCGAAGTCGCCGCCGGCGAAAAGATCAGGATCACCGGCGTCTGGGACAGCGAGGAGGAGGCCCGCGTCGTCGGCGACACCATCGAGGATCTGCACCGCAAGGGCATGCACTTCAACCACATGGCGGTGCTGGTTCGCGCCGGCTTCCAGACCCGCGAGTTCGAGGAACGCTTCATGACCATCGGCGTCCCGTACCGGGTGCTCGGCGGCCTGAAGTTCTACGAGCGGCAGGAGATCCGCGACGCCCTCGCCTATCTGCGGGTGGTGCAGCAGCCCGACGACGACCTGGCGTTCGAGCGCATCGTCAACGTGCCCAAGCGCGGGCTGGGAGACGTGGCGATCCGGTCCATGCACGATATCCAGCGCGCACGGGGCGTGCCGATGATCGTTGCCGCCGGCATGCTGGCCGAGAGCGAGGACCAGCGCCCCAAGCTGCGCAACGCGCTCCGAACGCTGGTCGAGAATTTCTCCCGCTGGCGGAAGCTGCTCGACAGCATCCCGCATGTGGAACTGGCGGAGATGATCCTGGACGAGTCCGGCTACACCGAGATGTGGCAGGTCGACCGGTCGATCGAGGCGCCGGGCCGGCTTGACAATCTGCAGGAGCTGGTCCGCGCCATGGAGCCGTTCGAGAACCTGGGCGGCTATCTGGAGCATGTGTCGCTGGCGACCAGCGTCGACGAGATGGCCGACGACGACAAGGTCAACGTCATGACCCTGCACAGCGCCAAGGGCCTGGAGTTCCGCGCCGTGTTTCTGCCCGGCTGGGAGGAAGGCCTGTTCCCCAGCCAGCGGACCCTGGACGAGAGCGGCAATGCCGGGCTGGAGGAGGAGCGGCGCCTCGCCTATGTGGGCATCACCCGCGCCCGCGAGCGCGCGTTCATCAGCGCCGCGGCAAACCGGCGCATCTACAACCAGTACCAGTCCTCGCTCCCGTCGCGGTTCATCGAGGAACTGCCCGAGAGCCACGTGGAACGCGACGCGGCGCCCGGCCTCTACCAGGGCAACCGGTTCGACTACCAGAGCTACAATGCCTATGGCGGCGGTGTACCGCGCTCGGCCGACGCCGGCGGCGGCTTCGCCAGCGGCGACTACCAGTCGCTGGGCGAGCGCCGGGCCGCGGCGCAGCGGGCGCAGCCGACCATCATCGCCAAGGCCGACAAGATCATGGTCAGCCAGACCGCGCCGTCCCACTTCGCGGTCGGGGAACGGGTGTTCCACCAGAAGTTCGGCTATGGCAGCATCATCGACGTGGAAGGCAACAAGCTGGAAATCGAGTTCGAGAAGGCCGGCATCAAGCGCGTGCTCGATTCCTTCGTGGAGCCCGCCAAGTGACCGAGAACGTCTCGTGGCAGGTGCATGTCGAGGTGCCGAAATCCGTCGTGCCCATCGTCGAGGATGTCTTCGGCACGCTGGGGGACGAGGATGATCCGCCGGTCGTGATGAGCTTCGAGATCACCGGTGACCAGCTCTGGGGCGTCGCCGTGGTCGTCGACGAGCCGGTCAGCGCCTCGGTGCTGAGCCGGCGCCTCAACAAGGCGCTCGCCGAGCAGGGCGCCGACAGCGTCAAGGTGAAGGTCTCCGAGCTGGAGCCGGTAGACTGGGTGGCCGAGTCTCTCAAGCACCACCAGCCGGTCAGCGCCGGGCGCTTCTTCGTCTATGGCAGCCACCATCCCAAGCCGGCGCTGTCGCGCTACGCCATCCTGATCGACGCGGGCATGGCCTTCGGCACCGGCCAGCACGAGACCACCGCCGGCTGCCTGCGTGCCATCGACACGCTGGCCCGCACCGGCACCGCCCGCAATCCGCTCGACGTGGGATCGGGCAGCGGCATCCTCGCCATGGCCATGGCGAAAGCCTGGCCCTGCCGGGTGCTGGCCAGCGATATCGATCCCGAAGCGGTGAAGGTCGCCATCGCCAACACCCGCGATAACGGCGTGGGCGGCCGCATCGACGTGGTGACCGCCGTCGGCCTTCACCATCCCGTGATCCGCGAGCGCGGCCCCTACGACCTGATCACCGCCAACATCCTCGCCAGGCCGCTGGTCAATCTGGCCGGAGATCTGACCCGTGCGCTGGAGCCGGGCGGCGTTCTGGTTCTCTCGGGTTTCCTGCGGCAGCAGGAAGCGGGCGTGTTCGCCGCCTATCGACACCGCGGGATGCGGCTGCTGCGACGGTTTCCGGTCGGGGAATGGGTGACACTGGTGCTTGAAAAAGCGAAGTCTTGTTAGGCTCCGCCTTGTCCTTGTCAGAGGGCGGATGGTTTATTCCAAGCATGCATGGTAAAAGGCACCTCTCAATATTGAGGGTTTCACGGCATGAAGAAGTTGTACTCTGCTATCCTCATTGCCAATTTGCTGATTGAAAGCGTCGGCGCGTTTGTCCTGTTCGCGGCGCCGGAAATCCTTGTCGATACCGGCAATACAAGCGCAATGTTGTGGGCTTGGAATTATGGGTTCGTTGCGCTTGCGGTCGGCAGCGCCGTTTTCTGGGCATGGCCCCATCGAGACAGTTTCGCGGCCGCTGGCGCCGTGCTGGGGATTCTTTTCAGTTTTCACCTGGCCATTGCCACAGCGCTGGCGATTGCGGACACGCTATTCGCCGATGTTGTCCTGCATGGTGCGTTCGCCGTGCTGTGCCTCTATCTCTTCACCCAGCGATCGAAGTGGTGCCTGAACCCGGCCTCGGCGTGACCCTTTGGGCCCTATCGGCCGGTGGATCGCCTTTCCAACGGGGACAATGATAAACGGCTTTACCGCCGCGCCCTACAGCCCGGCCATCTCGATCCAGGCATCCTCGTCGATGACCTCAACGCCCAACGCCTGCGCCTGCGCCAGCTTCGATCCCGCGCCTGGCCCGGCGATCACAAGGTCCGTCTTCTTCGACACCGACCCGGCGACCTTGGCGCCCATGGCCTGGGCCCGGGCCTTGGCCTCGTCGCGGCTCATCTTTTCCAGCGTGCCGGTGAACACCAGCGTCTTGCCGGCGATGGAGGTGTCCATCTTCGGCGGCTCGAAGTCGCTGACGGTCACCTGCGCCAGCAGGTCGTCGACCACCGCCAGATTGAGCGCCTCGCCGAAGAAGTCGAGCAGCGCGCCGGCCACCTTGGGGCCGATTCCGTCGATGTCGAGCAGTTCGCGGCGCGCCTCGCTCTCGGCGTCCTGCGCCGCCGCCATCGCCTGTTTCAGCGCATCGATCGACAGGTAGTGCCGCGCCAGCAGCCGGGCGTTCTCCTGGCCGATGTGGCGGATGCCGAGGGCATAGAGGAACCGGTCAAGGCCGATGGTGCGGCGCGCGTCGATGGCGGCGAACAGGTTCGCGACCGAGGTCTTGCCCCAGCCTTCGGTCGCCTCCAGCGGCCTGTCCGAGGTCTTTTCGATCTCGGCGAGGCGGAAGATGTCGGCTGGGCTGTCGATACGCTTGTCGTGCCAGAACGCGGCGATCTGCTTCTCGCCAAGGCCCTCGATGTCGAAGGCGTCGCGCGACACGAAATGCCGCAGCCGCTCCTTGCGCTGGGCCTCGCAGATCAGGCCACCGGTGCAGCGCCGCACCGCCTCGCCTTCCTCGCGTTCGGCGTGTGATCCGCAGACCGGGCAGACCGTCGGAAACGCGTATTCCCTGGCATCGTTCGGCCGCTTGTCCAACACCACCGCGACCACCTGCGGGATGACGTCGCCGGCACGCTGGATGATGACGGTGTCGCCCTCGCGGATGTCCTTGCGGCGGATCTCGTCCTCGTTATGCAAGGTCGCATTCTGCACCACCACGCCGCCGACGGTGACCGGCTCCAGCTTGGCGACCGGCGTAAGCGCGCCAGTTCGACCGACCTGTATGTCTATCTTGTGCAACACGGTCTGGGCCTGTTCGGCGGCGAACTTGTGGGCGACGGCCCAGCGGGGCGCGCGGCTGACCATGCCGAGCCGTTCCTGCCAGTCGAGCCTGTCGACCTTGTAGACCACCCCGTCTATGTCATAGGTCAGCGACGCCCGCATCTGCCCGATGCGGTCATAGACGCCGAGCGCCTTCTCCACCGAGTCGCAGACCTTCAGTTCCGGGTTGACCACGAAGCCCCAGGACTCGATCAGCGCCATCATGCCGCTCTGGCGGCCGGACGGCGTCGCCGACACCTCGCCCCAGCCCCATGCGAAGAAGCGCAGGCGCCGCGACCGGGTGATCCCGGAATCGAGCTGGCGCAGCGATCCCGCCGCCGAGTTGCGCGGATTGGCGTAGGGCGGCTTGCCTGCTGCTTCCTGTGCTTCGTTCAGCTTCAGGAAATCGGGCTTGGTCATGTAGACCTCGCCGCGCACCTCGAACACATCCGGCCAGCCCGTCCCCTTCAGCGTATTGGGAACGTCGTCAATGGTGCGGACATTGGTGGTGACATCCTCACCCTCCTGGCCGTCGCCGCGCGTGGCGGCGAGCACCAGCCTGCCCTTCTCGTAGCGCACCGAGCACGACAGGCCGTCAATCTTGGGTTCGGCGAGGATCTCCACCGTCTCCTCGGCGGGCAGACCAAGGAAGCGGCGCACCCGGTCGACGAAATCCGTGACATCCTGGTCCTCGAACGCGTTGTTGAGCGACAGCATGGGCAGCGCATGCCGCACCTTGGAGAAACCCGCCGACGGCGCCGTGCCCACCTTCTGGCTGGGGCTGTCGAGCGTGATCAGCTCCGGATATTTCGCCTCGATGGCGATCAGCCGCTTGCGCAGGGCGTCGTAGTCGGCATCGGACACCGCGGGCGCGTTCTTGCTGTAATAGAGCTCGTCGTGCCGGCGGATTTCCGCGGCGAGGCGCTCGTGCTCGGCGCCTGCTTCCTCCAGGGTCATGTCCTCGGCCGGCTGGTCCATTATCCCTCCGCGCCCTCCAGCAGGCGCGTCGCTGCCGCGCGCGCCTCGTCCGTGATCATGGCGCCCGCCAGCATGCGGGCGATTTCCTCGCGGCGCTCGTCGGGCGCCAGCGACTCGACCCGGGTCAGGGTCACATCGCCCTCGACCGTCTTGCCGACCCGCAGATGGGCGCCGCCGCGCGCCGCCACCTGCGGCGAATGGGTGACGACCAGCACCTGCGCGCCGTCGCTCAACCGCGCCAGCCGTTCGCCTACGGCCGCCGCCACCGCGCCGCCGACGCCCTGGTCGATCTCGTCGAAGATCAGCGTCGTCGGACTGTCGGCCTCGGCCAGCACCACCTTGAGGGCGAGCGCGAACCGCGACAGCTCACCGCCCGAAGCGATCTTCGACAGCGGCCCCATGGCCGAGCCTGGATTGGTCGATACCTCGAACTGCACCTCGTCGGCGCCATGGCTGGCCCAGCGGTCGCGCGGCAGACGCGTCACCGCGGTTCGGAAGGTGGCGCGCTCCAGCTTGAGCGGCGGCAACTCGGCCATGACGGCTGCATCGAGCCGGACGGCCGCGCCGGCGCGCGCCGCGCCCAATGCCTCGGCCTTGGCGCTGTAGTCGGCCACGGCCTGCTTCAGCGCCGTCTCGAGCCCCATCAGCCCCTGCTCGCCGGTCTCCAGCGCCTGCAGCTGTTCAATCAGCGCGTCACGCACGGCAGGCAGTTCCTCGACGGCACAGCCATGCTTGCGTGCCGCCGCCCGCAGCGCGAACAACCGCTCCTCGGCGCGCTCGAGCAGACGCGGATCGAATTCCAGGTCACGGGCAACACCCTCAAGCGACCGCGACGCCTCCTCGATCTCGGTGAAGCCCCGATTGAGCGCCTCGATCACCGGATCGAGACGGCCGCCCGCCTTCTCCACCACCCGCTCCAGCCGCCGCAAGGCGACCCGCAGGCCGGCTTCGGCGCCGCCATCACCGGAGACCGCGGCCAGCGCTTCGGTCAGCTCGGTGGCGATCTGCTCACCATGCATCATCAGGGTTCGGCTCTCGGCCAGGTCGGCTTCCTCACCCGGTTTCGGGTCCAGCGCCGACAGCTCGTCGGCCGCATGGCGCAGATAGTCCTCGTCGGCCCGCGCCTTCGCCAGCCGCTCGCGCGCCGCATCGACGGCGGCCTGGACCTCCCTGAATGTCTGGTACGCCGACTGCACCGCGCCGACTTGCGGCAGCAGGCCTCCGAAGGCGTCGAGCAGCGCCCGGTGATTGGCGGGGTTGAGCAGCCCAAGCTGTCCCTGCTGGCCGTGGATCTCCACCAGCAGGCCGCCGATGCGCGCCAGCAGGCCGACGCCGACCGGCTGGTCGTTGACGAAGGCGCGGCTGCGGCCATCGGTGCCGAGCTGGCGGCGCAGCCGCAGCTCGCGGCCCTCGTCGGCGAGGCCCTGCTCGGCGAGGAGAGCGTGCACGGGGTGTGAGTCGGGAATGTCGAATTCCGCGGTGACCGACCCGCCCGCGCTGCCGGCGCGGACCAGGCCGCTGTCGGCGCGCTCGCCGGTCACCAGGCCGAGGGAATCAAGCAGGATCGACTTGCCCGCGCCGGTCTCGCCAGTGAGCACGCTGAGCCCGCGCTGGAACTCCAGCGACAGCTGATCGATCAGCACGATGTTCTGGATCGCCAGCGCCGTCAGCATGCGCCGCCCCGACTCCGACCCAACGCGGTCAGACGCGACTCAGAACAGCCATTCGAAGAAATTGCCCGCGCCACGATTGGGTCCCCTGTCCTCGGGCAGGTCCACGGGTTCCAGGCCCTTGCCCTCAAGCAGGTCGTAACTGTACTGTAACCACTTGCTGTCGGGGAAATTATAGCCGAGGACGGCGGTCGCCTTCTGCGCTTCCAGGTTCAGGCCCACGGCCAGATAGCATTCCACGAGTCGGTGCAGCGCCTCAGGCACCTGGCTGGTGGTCTGGAAGTCCTTCACCACCTTGCGGAAGCGCGAGATGCCGGCGATATACTCGGTCTGGGTCATGTAGAAGCGGCCGATGGTCATCTCCTTGCCGGCGAGATGATCCATGGTCAGCTCGACCTTGAGCCGGGCGTCCTCGGCATAGTCGGTGCCCGGAAAACGGCGGATCACCTCGTTCAGTGCGTCAAGCGCCTGCTGGGTCGCCTTCTGGTCGCGGCCCACGTCGGAGATCTGCTCGTAATAGGAAATGGCGACCAGGTAGTAGGCATAGGGCGCATCCCGGTTGCCGGGGTGCAGCGCCAGGAACCGCTGCGAGGCCAGAATCGACGAGTCGTAGTCATTCGACAGGTAGTGGTTGTAGGCCGACATCAGGGTGGCCCGGCGCGCCCACACCGAATACGGATGCTGGCGCTCGACCTCGTCGAACATCACGGCGGCGAACCGGTACTGGCCTGCCGCCATGAATTCATGGGCCTTGTTGAACAGGGTGCCAACGTCGGCGTCGGCGTATTCGATCTTGTCGCCGCCGCAGGCACTGAGGCTCGCCGCAAGCACAACGGCGGCCACAGCAATCTTGCGCCTGGCGGACTTCAGCCCCCGGGAGACCGACAGGGGTATCAGGGATCCAGGTCGAACGCGATCAACGGTCACACAGGCACCTTTCCAGGCTCACAAGGTCGTCTTTGGCTTGCCGACACCGGTGGGCTGCTTAGCACGAACACCAGACCCCGTCAAAATCCGCGAAGACGCGCATTCTAAGGAGCCTGTAAGGAGATAAGCAAGCCATCCGATGTCCGCTCGTCCTTGTTTGCCCGGAACAGGTTTTCCCCGTTTTCAGTTCGCCTGCCGGCGTAGGAACGCCGGGATGTCGATCTGGTCCTCAGGTCCCGAACCGCCAGGCGCATCGCTGCGGGGCCCGGCATTGCGCAGGGTCATCGGCGAGTCCTCGCGGGTCAGGCGCGGTCCGCCGCGCTCGACGACGGGTTCCGGCTTCTTGCCGCGGCCGGTCATCCGCTCGAACAGGCTGGGCCTGGCGGGCGCGGGCGCCGCGCCATTGGCCATGGCCGCCTCGGCGAAGGGATCGGGACGGGTGGTGAAGCGCGGTTCGTTGGTGGCGGCGGTCCGCTCCGGCTCCATCGGCTTCGGCGGCGCGAAGAACGCGTCGGCGTCGCGCGGCGACGGACGGACCGGCAGCTCGGCGCTGGCGGCTTCGCGAGCGGGAGCAGCCAGTTCCGACGGGCGCGGCGCAGCCGGCTCCTCGGCCACCATGTCGGCGACGTCGAGCGTCAGCAGCTCCTCGTCCGCTTCAGCGACGGCAACCGGTTCAGCGACCATCGGCGCGACCAGCGGGGCGGCCGACATCATGGCGGGCATGGCGGGCGCCGCGGCCGGCGCGATCCGCCCCGGAGCGTGCAACACGGCGGCGGTAGCAGCGCCGCCGGCGTAGCCGCCCGTGGCCCTCGGCTGCGCCGGGATGCTCGGGAACGACATGACCGTGGTGCTGGAAGCGCGGGCCGCCTGCTCGGCCTCGATACCCGTGGCGAACACCGACACGCGCATCTTGCCGTTCATCGCCTCGTTGAAGGTCGAGCCGACGATGATGTTGGCGTCCGGGTCCACTTCGCTGCGGATACGGTTGGCCGCCTCGTCGACCTCGAACAGGGTCAGGTCCATGCCGCCGGTGATGTTGATAAGCACGCCGTGGGCGCCCTTCATCGACACTTCGTCGAGCAGCGGGTTGTTGATCGCGGCCTCGGCGGCCTCGATGGCGCGGGTGTCGCCCTCGGCCTCGCCGGTGCCCATCATCGCCTTGCCCATCTCCATCATCACCGTGCGGACGTCGGCGAAGTCGAGATTGATCAGGCCGGGCATGACCATCAGGTCGGTAATGCCGCGCACGCCCGAATGCAGCACGTTGTCCGCCATGTTGAAGGCGTCGGCGAAGGTAGTCTTCTCATTCGCCAGGCGGAACAGGTTCTGGTTCGGGATGATGATCAGGGTATCGACGTATTTCTGCAGCTCCTCGATGCCCTCTTCCGCGATCGTCATGCGGCGGGAACCTTCGAACTGGAACGGCTTGGTGACGACGCCGATGGTCAGGATACCCTGCTCGCGCGCCATCCGGGCGATGACGGGGGCGGCACCGGTGCCGGTGCCACCCCCCATGCCGGCCGTAATAAACGCCATGTGGGCGCCCGCCAGGGGCTCCCGCAGATAGTCGATGGCTTCCTGCGCGGCGGCAGCGCCAATGTCGGGACGGGCGCCGGCGCCCAGGCCCTGCGTGATCTGCACGCCGAGCTGGATGCGCCGCTCGCATTCCGAGTTGCCGAGGGCCTGGGCGTCGGTATTGGCGACGACGAACTCCACGCCTTCGAGCCTCGAACGGATCATGTTGTTGACGGCATTGCCGCCGGCGCCACCGACGCCGACGACGAGAATCTTGGGCTTGAGCTCCGTGATCGCCGGCGTGCTGAGAGATATAGCCATTTTCGGTCTCCTTGGGCTGGGGGATGCCCGGTTAGAAGTTCTCGCGAATCCATTGGCTTACGCGGGCCATGGTGCTTCTGGACTCTTGCGGAGCCAGCATGGTGGTCGTGGTCATCGTGCCCTTCCGGACAAACCCCTGTGCCGCGTAGGCCAACAAACCTGCACAGGTGGCAAAAGCGGGTCCGACGGTTGCCTCGGCGAGCCCGTCCACGCGCAGCGGACGGCCCAGGCGGACCTGTTTATCGAGAATGCGGGCGGCGAGCTCACGCGCGCCCTGGAGCTGGCTGGCGCCGCCGGTGAGGACGACGCGCTTGCCCGCGACCTGGTCGAAGCCCGACGAGATCAGCCGCTCATGCACCGCCTCGAAGATTTCCTCGACGCGGGGCTGGATGATGCCGGTGAGCATGGAGCGCGGCACGCTCTGGGTATGATCGCGCTCGGCCTCGCCCATCTGCGCGACGTTGATCATCTCGCGGTCGTCAGACGAGCCGCGCAGCGCGCTGCCGTGAAGGGTCTTGAGCCGCTCGGCGTCGGAGATCGGGGTCAGCAGGCCGCGGGCGATATCGTTGGTGATGTGCTGGCCGCCGATCGGCACCACGTCGGTGTAGACCAGCGCGTCCTCCATGAACACGGCGATGGTGGTCGTGCCGCCGCCCATGTCGATGACGGTGACGCCCATCTGGCGCTCGTCCTCGACCAGGCAGGCAAGGCCGGAGGCATAGGGCGACACGCACAGCCCGGCGATGCCGAGATGGCCGCGCTCCATGCAGAGCTGGAGGTTGCGCAGCGGGCCGCTGGCGGCGGTGACCACGTGAATGTCGACGCCGAGGCGGTCGCCATACATGCCGCGCGGATCGCGGATGCCGCGCGAGCCGTCGATGGCGTAGGTAACCGGAATGGTATGGAGCACCTCGCGCTCGAGCAGCTCGGCCTTGCGGCGCGCTTCGTCGAGGGCGTGGCGAATGTCGTTCTCGCCCACCTGGTGGCCGGCGATCTTCACCTCCACATGGATCGCTTCCGAGTTCGGGAAGCCGCTGGAGACGTTGACGAAGGCCCGGCGGATGGTTTCGCCCGACATGCGCTCGGCCGCATCGGCGGCGGCGCGGACCGAGGATTCCACGGCCTCGATGTCGACGACCGCGCCACAGCGCATGCCCTCGGAGACCTGGTGTCCGATGCCCTCGACCTTGATGCCGCCGTCATCGTCCACGCGGGCGATGAAGCAACAAATCTTCGTCGACCCGATGTCGAGCGCTGCGACCAACCCACCTTTACCCGACGACATGCGTTGTGCCTCCTCTAGCCTTTGCCATTGTCCCTGAGCGCCTTGGCTGCCTTGGCCGCTTTCGCCGCCGCCGCTTCCTCGTCGCGTTTCGTCTGTACCGCCTCGGGCGTCAGCAGAACCGTCGTCCGGTCCCCAAGCCGCATGTCGACCGCGACGATGTCGCGCTCCAGGATGCCCGCGGTCTTCTCGATTTCGGCCAGCCGATGCCATGCGGCCTCGGCGTCGCTCTCCGGCAGCCTGACGATGGAGCCGTTGTCGAAGTGCAGGTCCCAGCGCCGGTCGCCGACCCGAACCGCGGCCTTGACCCGCGCCGCCAGCACCGGCTCGCTATCCATCAGGTCGAACAGTGACTTGGCGTGCTTCGGCGCGCCTTCGCCGACGACCAGCGGCAGCTTGGCGAAATGGACGAGATCCTTCTTGGTGATCTCGATGCCGTCGCGGTCGATCAGACGCAGCTTGCGGTTCTGCTGCCAGAAGGCGTAGGGCGTGCGCTCGGACACGGCGATCTGGATCGTGCCCGGCAGGATCCGCGACACCCGCGCGGTCCGCACCCAGCCCACCGATTCCACCCGCTCGCGCACCACGTCGAGGTCGATGTCGCCGATCTTCTGGCCGTCCTCGACACCCGAGGCGATGATGATCTCCTCCGGCTCGAGGCTCTTGATCCCGGACACGTCGATCTGGTTCACCGTCAGCCCCGACAGGTCGGAGATGCTGGGCACCATCGTCGGCGCGGCCTCGGCGATCGCCGTGAAGGTACCGGCCGTCCACATCCAGAGGCTGCCGACGGCGAGGATCGTCCCGCCGACGATCGCACCGATCCGGCGGACGCGCTGCATGCGGCGGCGATGGATGAACGAGGCGGCCTGCGCCTCTCTGTCGGTCATCTGCGGCCGCGCGCCGCGCTTGACCTTCTCGCCGCGCCTCGGCATCGCCTTGTCGCGCGTGCCGGGCATGATCCGTCCAGGGTTCAGCGGCGACATGAGGCGTCCTCCACCATCCAGATGACCAGATCCTCGAACGACATGCCCTCATAGGCGGCCATTTCCGGCACCAGCGACAGCGGCGTCATGCCGGGCTGGGTGTTGACCTCCAGCAGGATCAGCTCGCCCGTCCCGCCGTCGGTGTCGTCGTAGCGGAAGTCGGCCCGGCTGACGCCGCGGCAGCCGAGGGCGCGGTGCGCCGCCAGGGCCAGCTCACGAACCCGTTCGTAGACCGCGGAAGGCACCGGCGCGGGAATCAGGTGCTCGGTGAGGCCGTCGCTGTACTTGGCTTCGTAGTCGTAGAAGCCGCGCTTGGGCCGCAGCTCCGTGACGCCCCTGGTGGGCCGGTCGCCGATCACCGCGCAGGTCAGCTCGCGGCCGGCGATATAGCGCTCGACCATGACCTGGGCGTTCTGGCGCCACGGGCCGTCCATCTCCGGGGTGAAGGTGTTGTCGCCCGGCTTCATGATCACGACGCCGACGCTGGAGCCCTCGTCCAGCGGCTTGACCACGAAGGGGCGCGGCAGCGGGTCGGCCTTGAACAGCTCCTTCGACGCGACGACCTTGTCCTCGGCCACCGGCACTCCGGCGGCGGCGCAGACGCGTTTGGCCATGGGCTTGTTCATCGCCACCGACGAGGCCATGACGCCTGAATGGGTATAGGGAATTTCCAGCACTTCCAGGATGCCCTGGACGCAGCCGTCCTCGCCCCAGCGGCCGTGCAGGCCGTTGAACACCACGTCGGGCTTCGCCTCGACAAGCTTGCTCGCCAGGTCGTGGCCGGCATCGATCTCTGTGACCCTGTAGCCACGCGCGGCAAGCGCCTTGGCCGCCGCGCCGCCAGACACCAGCGACACTTCCCGTTCGGCCGACCAGCCGCCCTTGATCACCGCCACATGAGGCTTCATGACGCGCCTCCGGCCCGTGGCGTCGCCGACGCTTCGCCGATGCGCTTGATCTCCCATTCCAGGCTGACGCCGGAATGCTCCAGCACCCGGCGGCGTACGTCCTCGCCCAAGGTCTCGATATCGTGGGCGGTGGCGTCGCCGGTGTTGATGATGAAGTTGCAGTGCAATTCGGACATCTGTGCGCCGCCGACCCGCAAGCCGCGGCAACCGGCGGCATCGATCAGCTGCCAGGCCTTCGCGCCGGGCGGATTCTTGAAGGTGCTGCCGCCAGTGCGCGACTTGGGCTGGGTGGCGTCGCGCCGGCCGGAGATGTCCTCCATGCGCCGGGCGATGGCGGCCGGATCGTCCGGCGTGCCGCGCAAGGTCACCGAGGTGACGATCCAGCTGTCGGGCAGCGCGCTGTGGCGGTAGGTGAACGACAGGTCGAAGGCGGTCAGCACATGGCACTCGCCGTCTGGCGCGTAGGCGACGGCCTCGGTGAACACGCTGGCCAGCTCGCTGCCATAGGCGCCCGCGTTCATCTTGACGGCGCCGCCGATGGTGCCCGGCACGCCGCGCAGGAATTCCAGGCCGGCCAGCCCCGAGTCGCGGGCGGCGAGCGCCACGTTGACGTCGGGCGCCGAGGCGCCGGCGGTGACTTTGGTGCCTTTGACCGAAACCCGGGCGAAGGCGCGGCTGAGGCGGATGACCACGCCGGGAACGCCGCCGTCGCGGACCAGCAGGTTGGAGCCGACGCCGATCACGGTATAGGGCACGTCGGTGGGGCGGCCCGCCAGGAATGCGCCCAGATCGTCCTCGTCGGCGGGACGGAACAGCACTTCGGCCGGGCCGCCGACCCGGAACCAGGTCAGGTTGGCGAGCGGCACGCCTTCCTCGTAGGTGCCGCGCACCCGGGGCAGGCGATCGATCAGGCTGTCGTGCTTCAGGGCGGCGGCCATCATGGAGCCCCTCCTTCCAGCCGCTTCGGCAGGGCGTTGGCCCAGGCCGAGATGTTGCCGGCACCCATGCACACGACGACATCGCCCGGCAGGGCCAGCGACGCGACGGTCTCGGCCAACTCGGCCTCGCCGACGATGTGGCGCACGTCGCGGTGGCCGCGGGTGCGGATGCCGTCGGCCAGCTCCTTGCCGCCGATGCCGGGAATCGGTGCCTCGCCGGCCGGATAGACGTCGGTGATCACCACCGCGTCGGCATCGTTGAAGCAGGTGGAGAAGCCCTCGAACAGGCTCTGCAGCCGGGTGTAGCGATGCGGCTGGACAATGGCGATCACACGGCCGCGATAGGCTTCGCGCGCCGCGGCCAGCACGGCGGCGATTTCCACCGGGTGATGGCCGTAGTCGTCGATGATGGTGTAGCCGCCCACTTCACCGACCTTGGTGAAGCGGCGGCCGACCCCGGCGAAGTTGGAGAACGCGGTGCGCACCGCGTCATCGGGGAGACCCAGGATCATGGCGGCCGATACGGCGGCCAGCGAATTGACCACGTTGTGGCGTCCCGGCATCGGCAGGCTGAGGCCGTCGATGCGCCGCGTCTCGTTCTTCTTGCGGTCGGCGATCTCAACGTCGAATTTGGCGACGCCCTCAGTATAGGAGACGTTGCGCGCCCGCACGTCGGCTTGGGCGCTCATGCCGTAGGTGACGACGCGCCGGTCGGAGATGCGGCCAACCAGCGTCTGCACTTCCGGATGGTCGATGCACAGGATGGCGCTGCCGTAGAACGGCGTGCGCTCGACGAACTGCTTGAAGGCGTCGCGCAAGGCATCAAACGTGCCGTAGTGCTCCATATGCTCGGGATCGATGTTGGTGACGACGGCGAGCATGGCCGGCAGCTTGACGAAGGTGCCGTCGGACTCGTCGGCCTCGACCACCATCCACTCGCCCTCGCCGAGGCGCGCGTTGGTGCCGTAGGCGTTGATGATGCCGCCATTGATCACGGTCGGGTCGAGCGCGGCGGCGTCGAGGACGGCGGCGATCATCGACGTGGTCGTGGTCTTGCCGTGGGTACCGGCGATCGAGATGCACCATTTCAGCCGCATCAACTCGGCCAGCATCTCGGCGCGTCGCACCACCGGAATCAGCTTCTCGCGGGCGGCGACCACTTCCGGATTGTCGCCTTTCACCGCGCTGGAGATCACCACGACGCTGGCGTCGGCGATGTTCTCGCCGGCATGGCCGATGGCGATTTCGATGCCGAGCCCGCGCAGCCGCTTCACGTTGGCGTTCTCGGACAGGTCCGAGCCGCGCACGCTGTAGCCCAGATTGCGCATGACCTCGGCGATCCCGCTCATGCCGATGCCGCCGATGCCGACGAAGTGGATGGTGCCGATGTCGAACGGAAGCGGCTTTCTCACGCGGCCCTCCATTCGCGCGACAGATCGCGATTGTCGGCCGGCATGTCCACGGCGTCACCGGCGCGGCTGTCGAGCCGCTGGTTGGCCAGCTCGAGGACCAGGTCGGCGATCCGCTCGGCGGCGTCGAGCCTGGCGCGGCCGCGCGCGGCGGAGGAGGCGACGGAGAGGGCGTCCGGATCGCGCACCAGCGCCTCGATGCGTCCTGAAACTTCCTCGGCGGTGAAGCCGGGCTGCGCGATCACCCAGGCGCCGCCGGACGCGGCCAGCGACGCGGCGTTGGCGGTCTGATGGTCGTCCATGGCGCCCGGCAGCGGCACCAGGATGGACGGGCGGCCGGTCACTTCCAGCTCGCTGATGGTCGAGGCGCCGGCGCGGGCGATGACCAGGTGGCACGACACCAGGCGCGCGGCGACGTCGTTGAAGAACGGCGCCAATTCGCTGGCGATGGACTTGCGGGCGTAGAGGTCGCGGACGCCGTCGATGTCCTCGGGACGGCACTGCTGGGTCACCTGCAGGCGCGCACGGATATCCTCGGGCAGAAGCGCCAGCGCAGGCGGCACCACGTCGCTCAGGACCGACGCGCCCTGGCTGCCGCCCAGCACAAGCAGGCGCACCGGGCCGCCGGCGGTCGGCGGCGCATAGGCGGCGTCGGCGAGTGCGACCACTTCGGCGCGCACCGGATTGCCGGTGATGACGGTACGGGCGCGGTGTTTGGCGTCCAGGCGCTGGGTGTCGGCGAACGACAGGGCGATGCGGTCGGTGATGCCGGCGGACAGCCGGTTGACCCGGCCGAGCACGGCGTTCTGCTCGTGGATGCAGGTTGGGATTGCACGAAGCCGCGCGGCGATCAACGCCGGCAGCGTCGCATAACCGCCCAGACCCATCACCGCCACGGGACGCATGTCGGCGAACAGCCTGCGGGCAGCCGATGTAGCGCGCACCAGGTTGACGGCGCCCGAGATCTTGCCGCGCGTCACGTTGGCGGCGGGCAGGATGTGCTTCTCGATATCACCGAACGGCGCGGCGTAGCGCTCGCCGCGGTCGTCGGTCACCAGCACCGGCTCGATGCCGCGGCGCTTCAGCACCTCGGCGACGGCGAGCGCCGGAAACATGTGGCCGCCGGTTCCGCCGGCGGCGAGGACGATGCGCGGAGGACGTGCGATCATCGCGACGGTCTCCCCACGGCGCCGTAGTGATTGCGGCGGGTGAAGCACAGCAGCATGCCCATGGTGATCGCCATGGAGAGCAGCGACGAACCGCCATAGGACACGAAGGGCAGGGTCATGCCCTTGGCGGGCATCAGCTGAATGTTCACGCAGATGTTGATGATCGCCTGCAGGCCGAACAGGATCGTCAGGCCGGCGCTGGCCAGGAACAGGAACGGATCCTCCTCGCGCATGACCTTGAGGAAGCCGCGCATCACGACGAAGGCGAACACCATGACGATGATCAGGCAGGCGATCAGTCCGAATTCCTCGCCGATGACGGCAAAGATGAAGTCGGTGTGGGCGTCGGGCAGGATGCGCTTGACCACGCCCTCGCCCGGGCCGCGCCCGAGGAAACCACCGGCGGTGAACGCATCCATCGCTGTGCTGACCTGGTAGGTGTCGCCCGACGCCGGATCGAGGAAGCGGTCGATGCGGCTGGCCACGTGCGGCAATACCAGGTAGGCCCCGATCACCGCGGCCACGCCGCAGACCGCAAGCACGCAGATCATGAACATCGGCAGGCCGGCGAGGAAGAACTGCGCTCCCCACACCGCGAAGGTCAGGATGGTCTGTCCGAAATCCGGCTGCAGCAACAGCGTGCCCATGACCATGCAGCACAGCACGATGGCGATGGCCGTGCCCGGAAAGCCTTCCTTGCGCTTGGTCTGGGCGAACATCCAGGCGCTGGTGACGATGAACACCGGCTTCAGGAACTCGGAGGGCTGGATCGCCATGCCGCCGACGAACAGCCAGCGCTGCGAGCCCTTGATCTCGGGCGCGAATATCAGGGTCGCCAGAGTGCACAGGTAGAAGACGCCGAACAGGACGATGGCAATGCGCCTGGTGGTCACCGGCGTCAGCAACGAGAAGCCGACCAGCAGCGCCAGCGCGACCGGGATGAAATAGAGCTGGCGCATGACAAAGTGGAACGCGGGCAGGCCCAGGCCCAGCGCCTTGGGCGGGCTGGCCGCCATGGCGAACAGGACGCCCGCCGCCATCAGCAGGAGGATCGCCGACAGCAGCCAGCGGTCCACGGTCCACCACCAGCGGCTGACGATGCTGTTGTCGGTGCGGCCGAAGGTCATCATGCGGAGGCCTCCGAGGCGAGCGCGGCGACGAGCGCGCGGAAATGGTCGCCGCGTACTTCGAAATTCGGGTACTGGTCGAACGAGGCGCAGGCCGGTGACAGCAGCACCACCTCGCCCACGCCGGCATGGCGCGCGGCGGCGCCGACGGCCCGGTCCATGGTCCCGCACCGCTCGTAATCGACGCCGGAATCGTCCAGGGTCTCGGCAAAGGCATCCCCGGCCTCGCCGATCAGGTAGGCGCGCTCGATGCGCCCGAACAGCGGCTTGAGGCTGTCGATGCCGCCATCCTTGGCCTTGCCGCCCGCGATCCAGTGAACCTTCGGGAAGGCCGCGAGGGCGTGCTGGGTGGCGTCGGCGTTTGTCGCCTTCGAATCGTTGATGAAGCGGACGCCGCCCACGGTGCCGACATATTCGAGCCTATGCGCCAGTCCCGGGAAGCCGCGCAGCCCGGCTTCGATGGCCGCGGGCGTGAAACCCAGCGCGCGGGCGGCGGCATAGGCGGCAGCGGCGTTCTGCCAGTTGTGGCGGCCGCGCAGGCTTTCGATGCCGGCGAGCGACAGCACGGGATCGGACGAGATGTCCGCGTCGTACAGCGCCGCGTCGTCCACCGAGACGCCTTCGTCCGCGCGGCCCATGACGGTGACCGGCGTGACCCTGCGGCCCGCGGCCTTGAGCCGGTCGGCGGCTTCCTGGCCGTAGTCGTCGTCGACGCCGATGATCGCGGCGCCGCCCGGCGACTGCCAATCGAAGATGCGGTGCTTCACGGCCACGTAGTTGGCCATGCTGCCGTGCCGGTCGAGATGATCGGGCGTGATGTTGAGGAGGATCGCCACCTCGGGCCGGAGATTGAAGGTGAGGTCGATCTGGTAGGACGACATCTCGATGACGTAGACGCCGCCCGCCGGCAGCGGCTCGAGATCGAGGATCGGCGTGCCGATATTGCCGCAGGCGACCGACGCGCCGCCGCAAGCCTTGACCAGGTGGGCGAGCAGCGCGGTGGTGGTCGACTTGCCGTTGGTGCCGGTGATGACCGCTACGCTGTGGCGCGGCAGGCCCGGCTCGACTTGGGCGAACAGGTCGATGTCGCCGATGATCGGTAGCCCCGCGGCCCGCGCCGAGGCGACGATCGGGTGCGGCTCGGGATGGGTGAGCGGCACGCCCGGGCTGAGCACCAGCGCCGCCTGGCGGCTCCAGTCGAGTTCGGCCGATGGCACCAGCGCCACGCCGGCGGCCGCGGCCAGATCACGGCTCTTCGGGTTGTCGTCCCACGCCGTCACGACCGCGCCGCCTGCCGCCAGCGCCCGCGCCGAGGCGATCCCACTGCGCGCGAGGCCGAATACGGCCACGTCCCGATCCTGATATGTGGTGACGGGAATCATCGTGCCGCTACCTCAGCTTCAGGGTCGAGAGGCCGATGAGCGCGAGTACCAGCGAGATGATCCAGAACCGCACGACGATGGTGGATTCGGCCCAGCCCTTCTGCTCGTAGTGATGGTGCAGCGGGGCCATGCGGAACACCCGTTTGCCGGTGGTCTTGAACGAGATCACCTGGACGATCACCGAGACCGTCTCCAGCACGAACAGGCCGCCGACGATGACCAGCACCAGCTCGTGCTTGATGATTACCGCGACCGCGCCCAAGGCGCCGCCCAGCGCCAGGCTGCCGGTGTCGCCCATGAACACCATGGCAGGCGGCGCGTTGAACCACAGGAAGCCCAGGCAGGCGCCGATCAACGCGGCGAGGAACACCGCCAGTTCGCTGGCGCCCGGCACATAGTGGATCTGCAGGTAGTCGGCGAAGGTGACGTAGCCGACCAGATAGGCAAGCAGCGCGAAGGTGGCGGCGGCGATGATCACCGGCATGGTGGCGAGACCGTCGAGACCGTCGGTCAGGTTGACCGCGTTGGAGGCGCCGACCATCACCAGCATGGCGAACGGCACGAAACCGTAGATGCTGAGGTCGATCAGCACCTGCTTGGCGAACGGCACGGCGATCTCATTGGCCAGGTTGGGCGTCGACAGCAGGCTGACCGCGACGCCGGCGATCCCGGCGATAGAAAACTGTAGCAGCAGCTTCATCTTGCCGGCGATGCCTTTGCTCGAGCGGCGGGTGACCTTCAGGTAGTCGTCGATGAAGCCGACGCCGCCGAAACCCACGGTGACGAACAGGCATATCCAGACATATTTGTTCGACAGGTCCGCCCACATCAGCGTCCCCACCGCCATGCCGATCAGGATCAGGAACCCGCCCATGGTCGGCGTGCCCTGCTTGGTGACGATGTGGCTCTGCGGACCATCCTCGCGGATCGGCTGGCCCTTGCCCTGCTTCGAGCGCAGCCAGTTGATGATGCGCGGCCCGAAGATCAGGCAGATGAACAGCGCCGTCAGCACCGCGCCGCCACTGCGGAAGGTGATGTAGCGGAACACGTTGAACGCGGTGATCTCGCCGGCCAGGGGATACAGCAGATGATACAGCATGGCTTTCCCCCTTCAGCCCATGGCCCGGCGCAGCGACGGCTGGTCCTGTAGGGCCAGCAACGCGTCGACGACCTTTGAAAGCCCGATGGCGTTCGAGCCCTTGACCATGACGACGTCGCCCGGAATCACGGTATCGAGCACCTGGCGCACGGCGTCCTGCGCCATGGCGCAGTTGACCGCCTGGATCGTGTTGCCCAGCGACGCGGCCATCTCCTGCATCAGCGGGCCGACGGCGACGACGATGTCGATCCCCGCGTCGCGCAGCGGCTGGCGCAGGCCCGCATGCAGCGCCGGACCCTGCTCGCCCAGTTCGCGCATGTCGCCGAGGACGGCGATCCGGCGGCCCCGGCGGCCGGGAACGCTCTGGCCAAGCCCCTTGATGGCAGCCAGCATGGCGACAGGGCTGGCGTTGTAGCTCTCGTCAATGACCATCAGTTCGGCGTCCCGGAAATCCACCCGGTGGCGGCGCCCGCGGCCGCGCGGTGGCTGCATCTCGGCGAGCGACAGGCCGGCAAGGCCCAGATCGCCGTCGACCGCCGCGACGGTTGCCAGCACTGCCAGGCTGTTCGATACCCAGTGCTCGCCGGGAATGCCGATCTTGAAAGTGACGAGCGTGCCCATGACGTCGGCGCTCACCGTGCTGCAGTCCTCGCGCAGCCGTGCCTTGATCACCCGGACGTCGCAGTCCTGCGCCGATCCGAACGAGATGATGCGGTCGACGCCAACGTCGCTGGCGCGGCTGGCGAGCCGTCCGAACTGGGCGTTGTCGCGGTTGAGCACGGCGACGCCGCCCGGCTGGACGCCCTCGAAGATCTCGGCCTTGGCGTCGGCGATGGCGTCGAGCGACGGGAAGAACTCCATGTGCACTTCGGCGATGGTGGTGACCACCGCCACGTGTGGGCGGGCGACGGCGGTCAGCGCGCGAAGCTCGCCGGCATGGTTCATACCCATCTCAAGCACTGCATAGCGCGACGCGGCGGGCGTACGCGCCAAGGTCAGCGGCACGCCGATATGGTTGTTGAAGCTGCGCTCGCTGGCATAGGTCGCGCCGCTGCGGGCGAGCGCCGCGGCGATGGCGGTCTTGGTGCCTGTCTTGCCGACGCTGCCGGTGACGCCGATCACCTTGCCTGCGATCCGGTCCCGGGACGCGGCGCCCAAAGCGGTCAGGCCGGCGAGGCAATCGTCGACGGCGACGACCGGCGCACCTGGCGCGATCTCCACGCCGCGTTCGACGAGAGCGCCCGACGCACCGCGCTGCAGCGCGGCGGCGATATATTTGTGGCCGTCCTGGCTGTCTCCCCTCAGTGCGACGAAAAAGTCGCCCTGGTTGACCTCGCGGCTGTCGATGGCGACGCCGTGGACGTCGAACGCGCCACTGGCCGTTCCACCGGTCACGGCGGCGATCTGCGCGGCGGTCCACAACGGCTCAGCCACGGGCGCCTCCCCCGGCAAGCGCCGCGCGGGCGGCTTCCATGTCGTCGAACGGCAGCACGGTCGCGCCGACGATCTGACCCTGTTCGTGGCCTTTGCCGGCGATCGCAAGCATATCGCCCGCGCCGAGGGCGCGGACGGCCTCGGCAATGGCCGTCTGCCGGTCGGCGATCTCGCACGCGCCGGGGCACGCTGCGAGAATCTCGCGCCGGATCTGCGCCGCGTCCTCGTTGCGGGGATTGTCGTCGGTGATGATCACGCTGTCGGCAAGACGCCGGGCGACCTCGCCCATCATCGGACGCTTGCCCTTGTCCCGGTCGCCGCCGCAGCCAAACACAACATGCAATCTGCCCTGCGTGTAGGGCCGCAGCGTCTCGAGCAAGGTCTCCAGCGCATCCGGCGTATGGGCATAGTCGACATAGACCACCGCGCCATGGGCCGTGCGACCGGCGAGATCGAGGCGGCCGGGCACCGGCTCGAGCTTTTCGAGCGAGCGGATGATTTGCGCCGGGTCGCCGCCAGTGGCGATCACCAGACCGGCCGCGACCAGCGCGTTCGAAGCCTGGAAATCGCCGATCAGCGGGAGGAATATCTCGAAGCGCCTCCCGTCGAAGCCGACGACCAGCTCCTGGCCGCGCGCGTTCCGTTCGCGCGAGATCACGTGCAGCTCGCCACCTTCGCCCACCGACAGGATGCCCAGACCGCGACCCCAGCAGATGTCGACCAGTTCGTCATAGACATGGGTCTCGGTGTTCAGCACGGCGACCGACCCCGGCTGCAGCAGTTCGCCGAACAGGCGCAGCTTGGCGAGGAAGTAGTCGTCGTAGGTGGCGTGATAGTCCAGGTGGTCGCGGGTCAGGTTGGTGAACGCGGCGGCCTTCAGCCGGACGCCGTCGAGGCGGTGCTGGACGAGACCGTGGCTGGAGGCCTCCATGGCCAGATGCTCGACCCCGGCGCGCTTCAGTTCGGCGAGCCGGGCGTGGATTTCGATGGGATCGGGCGTGGTCAGTGTCGGCGTCGTGGCCAGGCCGCTGGCGCGCACGCCCAGCGTGCCCATGGAAGCCGAGCGATGGCCCAGGGTTTCCCATATCTGGCGGACAAAATCGGCGACCGAACTCTTGCCGTTGGTGCCGGTGACGGCGACGGTCGTTTCCGGCTGGCCGCCGAAGAAGCGGGCCGCCATCAGCGCCAGGCGTCGGCGCGGATTGGGGTCGGTGACGACATAGATGTCGGGCTCGGAGATCTCCGCTTCGGGATCGGCGAGCACGGCAACCGCGCCCTTGGCGATCGCCTGGGAAACGAAGTCCGAGCCTTTGCTGCGGGTGCCCGCCAGCGCGGCGAACAGATAGCCGCCCTGCACCGTGCGGCTGTCAGAGGACAGGCCACGGATGTCGATGCGCGCGGCGTCGCCGTTGCGGTCGATGAGCTCGGACAGCCTCACGAGCGCACCTCCGGCTGGATGAACTGCATGATCTCGTGGGTAACCGGGTGGGTCGGCTCGTCCGACGGCGGGACGCCGAGCATGGGCGCGATGCGCTCGACCAGACGCTTGGTCGTTGGCGCGGCGGTCCAGCCGGCGGTGGCATAGCCGTAGGTCTTCTTGGTGCCCTTGGGCTCGTCGAGCATCACCACGGTCACGTAGCGCGGATTGATCGCCGGGAAGATCGCGGCGAAGGACGACACCAGCGACTTCTTGCGATAGCCACCACCGCCCGCCTTCTCGGCGGTGCCGGTCTTGCCGCCGACCAGATAGTGCGGCGCCTCGGCCTGACGGCCGGTGCCCTTTTCCACGACCAGGCGGAGCAGGCCCTGCATCTTCAGCGCCGTTTCCTGCGACACCACCCGCTCGCCTGCGGGCTTGTAGCCTGGCGGCATCTTCAGCACGGTAACCGGATGCAGCACGCCGTCGCCAGAAACCGCGGCATAAGCGGCGGCCAGCTGCAGCCCGGTGATCGACAGGCCATGACCGAACGAGATGGTCATGGTGTTGATTTCCTTCCACTGGGCCGGCAGCAGCGGCGCGCCGGTTTCCTTCAGCTCCACATGCGGCCGGTCGAGAAAGCCCAGCTTGCGCAGGAACGTCTTCTGTCCCTCGGTGCCGACGTCGAGCGCCATCTTCACGGTGCCGATGTTCGACGAGTACATGAAGACTTCCGGCACGCTCAGCCAGCGATGCTTGGGATGATCGTCATTGATGGTGAAGCGCGAGATGCGGATCGGGTTGGTGGCGTCGTAGCTGTCGCGGAACCCGGCCTTTCCCGCATCCAGCACCATCGCCATGGTGAACGCCTTGAAGGTCGAGCCCCACTCGAACACCGCGTGGCTCATGCGGTTGATGAGCTCGGGATTGTTGGCGATGTTGCCCGGCTCGTTGGGATTGAAGTCGGGGAGGCTGACCATGGCGATGATCTCGCCGGTGTGGATGTCGAGCACCAGGCCGCCGCCGCCAAGAGCCGAAAACTCCGCGACGGAAGCGGCGATCTCGTCACGCAGCGCATGCTGGACGCGCACGTCGAGGGCCAGGTGCAGCGGTTCGCCGCGCGGGCCTTCCTTGCGCATCCTGTCGTCGAAATAGCGCTCGACACCAGCGAGACCGCGGCCGTCCACGTTGGTGTAGCCGATCATGTGGGCGGCCAGGTTGCCGTGCGGATAGACCCGTTCCACCTCGCGCTGGAAACCGATTCCCGGAAGGCCCAGGCGGTTGACCGCGTCATATTCGGCGGGCGTCACCTTGCGCTTGACCCAGATGAACTTGGAGTCGGAGCTGAACTTGCGCTCCAGCACGTCGGCCGACACGCCCGGCAGGACGCCCGCCAGCTTGAGCGCCGAGTCGTGGGCATTCAGCACTTTCGGGATCTGGGCGTAGACGGAAACGGCGGTCAGATCGGTGGCGAGCAGCACGCCGTTGCGGTCGACGATGTCCGCGCGCGGCGCCACATCCGTGGCCGCCGCCAGGACGCGCTTGTCGGTGACCTCGCCGCTGAGCAGGCCCAGGTCGACGAGCCGCATCGCAATGGCGCCGAATGCCAGCGCGAAGACGGCCATGGCGACGCGCACCCGGCCGCGCGCATTGTCCACCGCACGCTTGCCGACACCGTCGAACTCGATGGTGGTGATGTGCCTCACTGGACATCCTCCATCGGCGCCGCACCTGCCGTGGTGTTGGCGACGGGAACCAGCGGTGCGCCGGCAGCGACCGGCGGCGCAACGGCAGCTGCGGCCGGCGTCGGCGCGCCGACGGGCGTCGGCTGCGAGGACGCCGGTTTGACGGCCGCCTCGCTCGTGTCGATGGCGGGCTGCGGCGCCAGGATCTCGTCCATCGGCTTCAGCCGCAGGTCGGCGACATCGCCGACCTGGCGCGCCACGGTGGGCTGCAGCACGAGAAATTTCTGCGCCAGCTTCTGCAGCCGGTCGGGGCGGCTGAGATAAGCCCACTCGGCTTCCAGCACCTTGATGGCGCGGCGGTCTTCTTCCATCTGGGCGCGCAGGTCGTTGGCGTGGTCCTGCAGATCCTCCACCTCGTATTTCAGGTTGTAGAGGCCGTAGGACACGACGATCAGCACGCACAGGGTGATCAGGGTGATCGAGCGCTTCATGCCGCGCGCCTCCCGTCATCGGGCCAGGCGTCGTTGGCGGTGCGGATGGCCGCGCGCAGGCGGGCCGAGCGCGCCCGCGGATTCGCATCGGTCTCCGCGTCGGTCGGCTTGACGGCGCCGCGCGCTGTCAGGGTAAAGCTGGGGGCGAGGCGACCAGGCTGTTCCGGCAGATGGCGCGACGTGGAGGGCGCCATGCCGCCCCGCTCGCGCAGGAAGTTCTTCACGATCCGGTCCTCGAGGGAATGGAACGAGACGACCGCGAGCCGGCCTTCGGGCGCCAGCAGCCGCTCGGCGGCGCGCAGGCCCATCTCGAGCTGGCCCAGTTCGTCGTTCACATGGATGCGCAGCGCCTGGAAGGTGCGGGTCGCCGGGTGCATCTTGTGCGGCAGCACGCCGCCCGAGACGCGGGCGACGATCTCGGCCAGCTCGAGGGTGCGGGTGATCGGCTTGGCCTTCCGGGCAGCGACGATGGCGCGGGCGATGCGGCGCGAGTTACGCTCCTCGCCATAGAGCCAGATGATGCGGGCGATCTCGGCCTCGTCCTCGTTGTTGACCAGTTCGGCCGCATCGGGCGCATCGGACTCGCGGCCCGCCATGCGCATGTCGAGCGGGCCGTCCTTCTGGAACGAGAAGCCGCGCTCGGCGTCGTCGAGCTGCATGGACGACACGCCGATGTCGAAGGCGACGCCCTGGACGGCGGTGACGCCCGCCCGGTCCATCAGTTCGATCATGTCGCCGAACTTTCCGTCGATGAACGTGAAGCGGCCGGGAAATTCGGAAGCGATGACGGCAGCGCGGGCGGCGGCGCTGGGATCGCGGTCGATGCCGTAGACGACGCAGGGCGCGGCCTCGAGGAAACCGCGCGTGTAGCCGCCCCAGCCGAAGGTTGCGTCAATGACGGTCTCACCCGCCCGCGGCGCGATGGCGTCGACCACCTCGCGCAGCATGACGGGAGCATGACGGCCAGTGTCATTCATGCACGGCCCCGCGCCTGGTCCTGCCCAGCGAAATGGCTTTGGCAACGATGGCCGAGCTCGGCTTGATCCGGGTCTCGAACGCGGCGTGGCGCTCCGGATCCCAGATCTGGAACGACTTGCCGCGGCCAACGAATACCGCGCTGTCGGTGATGCCGGCGGTTTCGATCAGGTAAGGCGGCAGGATGACGCGGCCTTCCGGGTCGAACGGCAGCACGCGCGCCTTGCCCATCAGATAGCCCAGCGCGTCGGACTCCTCGGACAGCGGCGAAAATTGATCCATGGCTTCGGCAAGTTCGTCCATGCGGCTGCGATCCCAGCCCTCGATGCAGGCGTGCTCGGTATGGGGGAAGGCGACGAAGCCGTTCAGATGCTCCAACTCGGCGCGGAACGACGCGGGAACGGATACCCGTCCCTTCTTGTCCACCTTGTTGGCATATGACGACAGAAACAGCGGCACGGCCGCCCCTCACGATCTACCTGCGTTTCACACCCTCACCCCACCGTTGATTCGAGCCGACTCAGTTTGGCCAGCGGCGTCTCTCCTTGGGACATTATGGGATACCATGGGGAAACATGGGTGGTCAATGGGATGCGCCCCCGCCAATGCTGAATCACAAGTAATTGAAGCTGTGGGTGACAGGGATTTTCTCTGGGTCTAAAGAAGAAGGAGCAGTCGAGTCGCGCGGTGCGCCTCATCCGGCGGCTGATCCCATCTCAATTTGTTCATTTTTTGTTCGCTTTCGGCCGGTGCGATGACCGGGTTCCCGCGGGACCCCTCTGTCGACGGTCGAAGGCATTTCGAGGGGAGAGCCGTTCCATGGAGTCATTCCAGGAAGTCCTGGACAACAGCCGCACGTTCTTCGACGACGTGCTGTTGCCGCGCATCGCCGACTATCTGCCCATGACGCTGGAGCCGACGGAGGCCATGAACCGGGTCGCCAACCGGGCGCTGGGCGCAGGCTTCACGGCGTCCATGATGTTCCCGTCGGTGAAGCGCCAGCAGCTCGACTTCCGGCTCGCCATCATCCAGCTGCTCAACGAGCCCATCGAAGACATGGACGAGGCGCTGCAATACGCTGAGTCCGTCGTCCAGGACATGGAGACGCTGAAGAATGCGCAGACACTGAACCGTCCCGACGGCCCCTACTGCCTGTTCATGCTGTCGGGCGCCTACCCGGCCGAGACGCGCGGCAAAAGCCCTGACGACCTGCGCGCCGTGTTCGCCGAGCGCCACTGGGTATCGCTGACCGCGTTCGAATACATGGCGATCCAGCGTGTCCGCGCCACCCACACCCGCGAGCACGGCTTCGACCGCAACGGTCCCATGGGCCAGCCGATGTGGCTGCTCGACACCATGGTCAGCCCGCGCGGCACGGCCTACGGCTTCTGGGACACGCAGACGCGGGCGGTCAATCTCGGCTGGTCATCGTCCGACGAGCCCATGGACCGGTTTGGGGCTCATCCCGCGATGGTGGTGGAAATCCCGGAGGATTGAGGGCTATTCGGCCAGCTCGAACCTGTGGCTCACTGGCAGATCCCGCGAGGATCCGCCGAAATGCGCCACGAACCTGCCCGGCTCGGCCGACCAACCCGGCAGGTGCACGTCGTAGAACGACAGGTCGCGCGGCGTCAGGGTGAACTCGAGGGTCTGTGTCTCTCCAGGCTCCAGCGCCACCTTGCGGAAGCCCTTAAGTTCGCGCAGCGGCCGTGCTTCCGACGGCGCCAGCTGCTCGACATAGAGCTGGACGACCTCCTTGCCCGGCCGGTCGCCCGTATTGACCACGTCGACCGACACGGTGAAGGTCTCGCCCTCCTTCACCGCCGCCGGGCCACGCGCGTTTGCATAGCCGAATGTCGCGTAGGACAGGCCGAAGCCGAACGGGAACAGCGGCTCAACCTTCGCCTTGTCGTAATAGCGGTAGCCGACGAAGACGCCCTCGCCATAGTTGGCGTCGCGCCTGCCCGGATAGTGGATGAAGGTGGGATTGTCCTCCAGCCGCTTCGGCACCGTGTGCGGCAGCTTGCCCGAGGGGTTGACCTCGCCCAGCAGCGCGCGGGCGATGGCGTGGCCGCCCTCCTGACCCGGCAGCCATGCCGCCATCAGTCCCTTAACCTTGTCGAGCCACGGCAGCGTCACCGGCGCGCCGTTCTGCAGCACCACGATCGTGTTGGGGTTGGCGGCGGCGACCGCCTCGACCAGCGCATCCTGGTCGCCCCACAGCGCCATGCCGGGACGGTCGAAACCCTCGCCGTCGGTCGAGCGCGAGACGCCGACGAAGACCACCGCGACGTCCGCCACACGGGCCGCATCAACCGCTTCGTCGATGCTGCCGGCGGGTTTGCGCGCACCGACCTTGAAGATGCGCATCAGGTCGGACTGGGTGCTGTAGTCGATCTCGATCCGGTAGGACCGGCCGCCCTCCAGCCTGATGCGGCCCTTGCCGCGCTTCATCTTCACCACTTCGAAATGGGCGAAGCTCTCCTGCTCGGTCGAGCGGCCAGCCACCGGCACGCCGTCGATGCGGACCTCGGCCCATGTATCGGGACGGTGGCTGCATTCGACGATGAAGTCATAGTCGCCGGTCCGGTCGGGCCAGAGGAAGCCCTCCCACCGCACCGAGAACGAGCCTCGCTCGGTAGGCGCGACCGCGTCGTGGAACCCGAACTTGTGCAGGTAGGGCTCGCCCTGTTCGAACACGACCGGCCCCTGGAATTCGGCAGCCCGGTAGTATCTGGCCTTGAGACCGTGCTGGCTGCGGTCCTTGTCCGGGCTCAGCATGCGCCGGTCGATCAGCGGCACCTCCGGCTCGTTGTCGACACCGGGCGCATGGATCAACTGGACAGCATCGCCGGCGATGGCCCGCAGGCCGTCCAGCGGCGTCGCCTCGCGGAATGGGATCACATGCGCACTGCCATTGCCCTGGATGATGGGTTCATCCGCGTTGGGTCCGATCACCGCGATGGTCTTCAATTTCGCAGCGTCGAGCGGCAGGATGCCATCGTTCTTCAGCAGTACGATGGCTTCCTCGGCCACGGACTGCGCGATATGCCAGTGCCGCTCGGTGTTGATCTCGGCGCTGCCCTTCGCCTCGAGCGCCCGCAGGATCAGCCGCAGCATGCGCCGCGCGGCCTCGTGGACCGCCTTGGGCGACACCGCGCCATCATTGACCGCCTCGACCAGCCGCTGGCCGAAATGCCACGCAGGTCCGGGCATCTCCATGTCGAGTCCGGCGCTGACCGCCGTGCTCGAATGGGTCGCGCCCCAGTCGGAGATCACCACGCCGTCGAAGCCCCATTCCTGCTTCAGCACCTGGTTGAGCAGCCACGGATGTTCGCTGGCATGGATGCCGTTCACCCGGTTGTAGGCGGCCATCACCGTCCAGGCGCCGCCCTGCTTCACCGCCTTCTCGAACGCCGGAAAGTAGATCTCGCGCAGGGTGCGCTCGCTGGCGTTGGAGCTGCCGCGCAGCCGCTCATGCTCCTGGTTGTTGGCGGCGTAGTGCTTCACCGAGACGCCGACGCCTTCGCCCTGGACGCCCTCGACGAACGCGAGCGCCAGTTCGCCCGTCAGCACCGGGTCTTCCGAATAGGTCTCGAAATTCCGCCCGCCCAGCGGTGTGCGCTGGATGTTGATGTTGGGACCCAGCAGGATGTTGACGCCCGAGGCCCGCGCTTCGCGCGCCATGGCGGCGGCGGCCTCGCGGATGCGTTCGGGATTCCAGGTGGCGCCCATGGCGACGCCGACGGGGAACGTGGTCGAGGGTTCGCTCTGGGTCGACCGGTAGCCGTTGGGACCGTCGGCCATGCGGATCGATTCCAGGCCGACGCGCGGGATGGCGACCGTGGTCCAGCCGTCGGCACCGGCCAGCAGCGCCGCCTTTTCCTCAAGCGTCAGCCTGTGCAGCAGGTCCTCGACGCGGTCGTCCAGCGTTGCGAATGTTTGCGACACCGCGCCCTCCCCATGCAAAGCGTCCAGCGGCCCATGATGGTGGATGGCCGCGCCGACGTCTACAGACCGAGGCGGCTCCATTCGATGACCGGGCAACGGTCCATCACCACCAGCAGGCCGGCGGCGCGGGCCTTGGCGGCGGCTTCCTCGTTGATCACGCCGAGCTGCATCCATACGGTTTTGGCGCCCACCTCGATGGCGCGGTCTACCACCGGCGGAATGAACTCCGGGCGGCGGAAGCAGTCCACCATGTCGATCGGCACGGGGATCTCGCCCATGTCGGCCAGGATCGTCCTGCCCTGCACCACCTCGCCAGCCGCGGTCGGATTGACCGGATAGACGTCGTAGCCTCGCGCGATCAGAAAGCTCATGACGCCGTAGACCGGCTTGAACCGGTCGGTGCCCGCGCCGATCACCGCGATGGTCCTGGTATCGCGCAGGATGCTGGCGATCGCGCCATCGGTCGGGTTGGTGAATGCCATCAGGTGTCCTTCCAGTGCGGGTGGCGCTTCTCGACGAACGCGCCGATGCCTTCCTCGGCGTCGTCGAAACCCATGTTCTCGATCATCGCCTCGGCCGCTAACGCATAGGCGTCGGCAAGGTTCATCGGCAGCTGCCGGTAGAAGCCCTGCTTGCCGAAGCGCAGCACCTTCGCCGACTTGCCCGCAAGCTGCGCCGCCAGCGCATAAGTGGCGGTTTCCAGCTCCGCGGGCGGCACCAGCCGGTTGACCAGCCCGATGTCGTGGGCGCGCTGGGCCGGGATCATGTCGCCGGTCAGCAGCATGTCCATGGCATGCTTGGGCGCCACGTTGCGCGACAATGCGACCATCGGCGTCGAGCAGAACAGGCCGATATTGACGCCCGGCGTGGCGAAGCGGGAATCCTCGGCGGCCACGGCAAGATCGCAGGACGCGACGAGCTGGGCGCCCGCCGCCGTCGCCACGCCATGGACGCGGGCGATCACCGGCTGGGGCAGCGCGACGACCGCCTGCATCAGCTGGGCGCAGCTTTCGAAGGTCAGCCGCACGAAGTCCAGATCGTCGATACGCGCCCGCAACTCGCGCAGGTCGTGGCCGGCACAGAACGCCGGACCGGCGCCGGCGATGACCAGCACGCGCACGCTGTCGTCCTCGGCGATGGCCGACAGGGCGTCCATCATGGCGCCCATCAGCTCCAGGCTCAGCGCGTTGCGCGCCGGGCCGCGGTTCATGGTCAGGGTGGTGACGCCTTCGGGCGTGTCGGCGCGCAGCAGCACGGCTTCGTTGGTGCTCATGGTCTTCTCCTAGCGCAACGGCCTGAACGTGGCCCGGATGTCGTCCACGACCGCTTCGGGCTCCTCGGCGGCAGCGAAATGCCCGCCCATGGGGTGCTCCTTGCGGTAGCGCACGTCGAACTGCTGCTCCGCCTCGGTCGACAGGCTGCGGCCCACATCGTGCTCCATATAGGTGAGGCCGGTCGGCACGTTGACCAGCGGCGTTCCGGAATGGGAGGGCTGCCAGGGATATCGGCCCGCCTCGGCATAGAGCCGCGCCGACGTCACGAAGGTGTCGGTGAACCAGTAGAGCGAGGTGGTGGTCAGCAGGAAATCGCGGGTGAACGCCTGCTCCACGTCGCCGTCATTGGCGCTCCAGGCACGGCGGCGCTCGACCAGCCATGCAAGCAGGCCGACGGGCGAATCGTGCAGCGCATAGGCCAGCGTCTGCGGGTCGAGCATGTGCACAGCCACGTGGCTGGCGATGCGGCGCTGGATGCCGATAAGCTTTTCCCGGGTCTCGGGCGGCAGGTCGTCGGGCACCAGCTTGCCGCCGGTCACGTCCCAGGGCCGCTGGTTGCCCCAATGGGTCAGCCGCGGCGTGCTGGTCAGGTGGATGCCGATCACGTCATCCGGGTATTTGTGGCCGAGCTGGGCCGTGGTGGTCGCGCCCCAGTCGCCGCCCTGTGCGCCGAACCGCTTGAAGCCGAGCTTTTGCGTCATCAGCTTGTGGATCGGGTCGGCGGCGCGCCACGCGTTCATGCCGGCGTGCATCAGCGGCGACGAGAAGCCGAAGCCCGGCATGGACATGACGATGACCTCGAACGAATCCTTCGGGTCGCCGCCGAACGATGCCGGATCGGCCAGCGGCCGGATCAGTTCGTGGTAGTCCCAGAAGGTCCACGGCCAGCCATGGGTCATCACCAGCGGGATCGGGTTCGGGCCCTTGCCCGGCTCGCGGATGAAGTGCAGCGGGATGCCGTCCACCTCGGTGCGGTAGTGGCTGAAGCCGTTGATGGCGGCTTCCTGCGCGCGCCAGTCGAAACCGTTCAGCCAGTAGTCCACCAGCTCGCGCATGTAGTCGCCATTGGCGCCGTAGCGCCAGTCGTCGTTGGCCATGTCGTGCGGCCAGTTGGCGTTGCGCAACCGGCGCTTCAGCTCATCGAGTTTCGCGTCCGGTATGGCGACCTTGAACGGTTCCACGGTCATGCGTGCTCTCCCCAGAGTTTCGGCGACCGATAGTACGGTAGATTGGATGAAGCGCCAGATGGCCTGTAAGCCGGGTTCTGTACCCGCGAGCGGGCGATGACCATTCCTCTAGGCGTACCGTCGCCGGCACGCTCGTGCAACCTACCCGGGCGACGCGTCGGAAACGCTGCATGTGCCGCCCCTATTCGGTCTTGCTCCCGGTGGGGTTTACCGTGCCGTCCCTGTTGCCAGGTCCGCGGTGCGCTCTTACCGCACCCTTTCACCCTTACCTGCCGCAAGCGGCCGGCGGTTTGCTTTCTGTGGCACTTTCCCTGGGGTCGCCCCCGCCGGGCATTACCCGGCACCGTATTTCCGTGGAGCCCGGACTTTCCTCCCCCTGCCGGTTACCCTGCAGGCGGCGGCCATCCGGCCATCTGGCCGGCGCAACATGGGCCGCGCCGCGAGTGCGGTCAAGAAGCCCTTGCAAGCCCAGGGCCTTTTGCGGAAGATGGCCGCCCTTTCCTGGACTCGGCGGTAATGATCAAAATCAGCCCTGCGAAATCGGCGATTCTTCTGGCAGTTGGCGCCTCCCTGATGCTGGGCGGTTGCGAGACGCTCAACAAGCTGAACCCTTTCGGCGGCGGCGACGGCCTGACCAAGGACCAGAAGAAGAAGGAAGAGGCCAAGAAGTACGACAACCGGCCGGTCTACGAGCCCACCGGCAATATTCCCGCCGACACCGCCAACGCCAAGCGCTCGGGCGAGGACCTGAAGGCGGGAAAGTAGGCGTTTCGTTCCGCCCCTCTACGTCCATGCGGCCTGAACGTGGTATCATGCCGATCATGGACCGCTCCGAAGTCATAAAGCTGCTGCATCAGAACCGCGCCCGGCTGGAAGAGCTGGGGGTGACACACGCCTATCTTTTTGGATCAGTGGCGCGTGACGCTGCCGAGGCTGAAAGCGATGTGGATCTGATGATCGATCTGGACGAAGGGCCGCAAGGACGCAAGCCTTTGTTCAGCGCCTTCGACGTAGGAGGCATTCAGCACGAACTCGCGCAAATACTCGGCCGCCCGGTCGACCTTGTTGTTCGCAAAGATGCACTGAGGCCGGGCAAGCGCCTTCAGAGTGTTGCGGAAGGCCAGCTCGTGAATGTCTTCTGAGGGAAACGGGAAGGTTGCGTTCGCCATCGGCGCGGCGCGGGAGAACATCCGTCTCATTCAAACATGGGCCACGGAGCGTGATCTCGAAGCCCTCAAAGCCGATACGCTCGTGCGCTACGCGATCGAGCGCGCGTTCATTGCCATCGCATCCTCAATCAGGGACATTCCCGCGGACCTCTTGGCCGAGCACCGCATTCCTGCCGGGATAATTGCCGGGTTCCGCAACGCGCTGGCCCACACCTATGACGACACTCTCGATGAGCGAGTGATCCTGACAATCCGTGTAGACTTGCCCGCGCTGGACGCCGCCTTGTCCGCCATGGCAGCAGCGCTTAAACGGTAATCAGAGCGTCAGTGGTCGCACGCCCCGCCCTTCGGCGGACTGGCTGCCATGTCGGCCTGCACCGCGACCTGCACGGCGGCGATCATCTGGCGGGTCGTCTTGTCGGCGGCGCCGTCGACCTTCTTGGGCCGCCAGTGACGCTGGAACGCCTTCAGGATCGCCCTATAGACCGGCGAATCCTGGCCGTCGACCGGAATGCAGTAGCCGATCGAGCGCAGCGCGTTCTGCACGTCGCGGATCTGCGCCGGCACCGGCTCCATGTCGACATGCTGCGGCCACAGGCCGATGCCCTTCCTGGAGAAGCGCTCCCAGGGGAACAGTTCGCCCGGATCGTCCTTGCGCATGGGCGCGATGTCGGAGTGGCCCAGCACCTGGCGCCTGGGGATCGGGTGACGCGACAGAACCTGCTGGCACAGGTCCTCCAGCGCCGCCATCTGCGCCTCGGGGAAATCGCGGTAGCCATTCTCGTGGCCGGGATTGACCAGCTCGATACCGACGGAGCGCTGGTTCATGCCGATCTTGCCTTCCCAGCAGGATTGGCCGGCATGCCAGGCGGTCTTGTCCTCGGTGACCAGCTGGTGGACGGTGCCATCCTCGTCGATCAGATAGTGGGAGCTGACCTTGGCTTCCGGGTCGCACAGCCGGTCGATGGCCGCCTGCGCCGAGCCCATGCCGGTGTAGTGCAGGATGAGCAGGTCGATGTCGAAACCCGGCGGACGGGCGGAAAAGTTCGGCGACTGCCGGTCGGTGATCATGCGGTACTCCCCGTTGTGCGCGCGGCGCGTGCTTTCAGCGCCTCGCGGATTTGGATAATGGCGACACCGGAGAAGGTCATCAAGCCACCGATGGCGAGTTTCGTCGTCACCGGGTCGCCATTGATCCAGATACTGAAAAACATGCCTAGCATGGGCGGCGCGATCATGAACGGGACCATGGTGGTCACCGCATAGCGCTGCAGCAGGAAGAACATACCGCCATGGCCGATGATCGAGGCGCCGATGCCGGTATAGGCGATGGTCGCGGCGCCTTCCCAGCCCACATGGCTGAGCGTTTCGATCTGGCCGCTTTCGGTAAGCCACGAGACGGCGAACAGCGCCGGAAAGCTGACGGCGGCGATCCAGGCCTGGATCTGCATCGGATGGGCGCCTTTCAGCCCGCGCATCAGGATCACCGACACGGCGAAAAAACACGAGCCGACGCAGCACAGCACCAGCGCCACCGGCGTGTCGAACGCCACCGGATCGAAGCCCAGCAGCATGATCCCGCCGAAGGCGATGGCCATGCCGGCGATCCGCCACGGACCGACCTTCTCGCCCAGGAAGATCACCGCGAGCAGCACCATGAACGGGATGTTGAACTGGATCGCGACGGCCACCGGCGCGGCATGGGCGGTCAGCGAATAGCCGACCAGAATCAGCCCGAAATGCAGCGCGCCCGAGCTGAGGCCGATGCCGACCACCCGCCACATCTGACCCTTCACCGGCTTCAGGAACGGCAGCAGCAGGATCGCGACGATGAAGAACCGCATGCCGGCGAAGAACACCGGCGGCATCATGTCGACGCCCCACTTGGTGACCACGACGTTGAAGCCCCAGAGCACCGTCACCACCACGGCCAGGCCGAAATGGGGAAGGGTCACGGCGCGAGACCACGATGCTTGCGGACCCGGTCCCAGGCGTCGTTGATGGCGGCGAGCTTCTCGTTGGCCAGGTTGACGAATTCCTGCGGCAGGCCCTGCGCCACCAGCGTGTCGGGATGGTGTTCGCGCACCAGCTGCCGGTAGCGGGCCTTGACCGCGTCGTCGGCCGCGGTGCGCGCGATCCCCAGCACGCGGTAGGGATCGGCGTCGCCCACGCCGACGTGCCCGGCACGGATGCGGTCGAATTCGGCGCGGTCGAAACCGAAGATGTGCGCCACCTTGAACAGAAAGTCGTCCTCGGCCGGATGGATGACGTTGTCGGCCTTGGCGATGTGGAACAGCGCGTCGAGCAACTCCTCGAGCACGGTCCTGTTGTCGCGGAAAAGCCTGGACAGCTGCTGGGCATAAGGCTCGAACCCCGTCGCCTCGCGCTTGGCCCGGTCGAACAGCCGCGAGACGTGCTTCAGCTCCTCATCGGGCACATGGAACACCTCGCGGAACGCGGTCACCTCGTCGATGGTCACCGCGCCATCGGCCTTGGCCATCTTGGCGCCCAGCGCGATCACGCCGATGGTGAAGCTGATGCTGCGGGTGCCATCGACGGCCTCGTCGACGCCGTTGCCGCTCTTGACGGCCGCATAGCCGCCGAGCGCGCCCAGCAGCGCGCCGAGCGGCCCGCCCAGCATGAGACCCGCCGCCCCGCCCACCAATGTGCCCCAGATGCTCATGCCGCTTCCTTCAAGGCCGCGTGTGTAGCACTGAACGGAACCGGAGGCGGAGTGCGATTTTCGCGGACGGCCTTTGCCGTTGCCAACGCGAATCTGCCTTGGCTGAAAGCGCTAGCATTCATCGCAGCGGCTTTCCGACGCCACGGCGATTCCGCCTTGGCTGAAAGCGCTCTAGGCGTTGCGCCTGGCCTCGGCCGCGGCGCTCCGGCCGGCGATGCGGCCGAAGACGATGGCGTTGGCGATGGAATTGCCGCCACCGATATAACGCTCCCCCAGCACGCCGCCGGTGGTCTCGCCGCCCGCGAACAGGCCGCGGATCGGCGTGTCGAGCTCGTCGAGGGCCTGCGCCGACGCGTTGATCCGCACGCCGGTCGAGGTGAGGCAGACGATGGCCGGCCGGACCTCGACGGCATAGAACGGACCGGTGCGGATGGGCTTCATGTCGGCCGGGTCCTTGAAGAACATGCTGTCGAGGCCGGCGTCCGTATCGGCGTTGTAGGTCTCCACCGTCGCATTGAGCGAACCAGGACGGATGCCGCACCGGATCGCCAGTTCGTCCAGCGTATCGGCCTTGATGACCTTTCCGGTTTTGACCTGCGCCTCCAGTTCGTCGGCCACCCAGTTGAGCGGCAGCACGCCCGAGGCGAACGCGTCGGCGTATTTTTCGATGGGCCTGGCCTCGCGCTTGGCCACGTCGTCGAAGATGGCGAAGCAAGAGCCGCCGGTCTGCGCCTTCACCACGCCGGACATCACCGCGTATTCGGCCGTCTCCTTGATGAAGCGGCGGCCCTCGCGGTTCACATAGACCAGCCAGCCCGGCACGAACACCTCCAGCTCCTTGCGGAAATTGGGCGTGGTCAGCAGCAGGCCCCGGTTGTGGCCGACGATGTCGGCGCCCGCCTGCTGGCCGAGCAGCAGGCCGTCGCCGACACAGTTCTTGTTGCCGATATACCAGGCCCAGTCGCCCTGGGCAGCGGCCTCCGGATAGTATTTGTACAGGAAATGCGGGTTGGCGCCGAAGCCGCCGGTGGTCAGCACCACGGCGCCGGCACGCACGTCCTGCCCGCCGGCGTGGACGCCGACGACGCGGCCGGTGGCATCGTCGATCAGCAGCCTCTGGACGCGGGTCTTCAGCGCCACGTCGATGGGCCGCTTGCTGACCTCGCGGTCGAGGGCGGCGGCGATCGCCGCGCCGTTGCCGTGGGCGTGATGGCCACGCTCGAAGCTTTCCACGCCCGACGAATAGAGATCTTCCGGGTGGAACTCGACGCCCATGGACATCAACCAGTCCAGGCCCGGCGTGGCGTTGTCGCAGATGGTCCGCGCCAGCGACGCCTCGACCCGGTACTGATTCAAGGTCATGTAGTATTCAAACATCAACTCGGCACTGTCGCCCTCGATGCCCTTGGCGCGCTGCACGCTGGTGCCCGCGGCGTAATAGACGCCGCCCGACAGGGCGGTCGAGCCACCAAGCTTGGCGTCCGCCTCGATCAGCAGCACCGACGCGCCCGCGTCCGAGGCCATGATCGCCGCCGACATGCCGGCGCCGCCGCCGCCCACCACGATGACGTCGAAATCCCGATCCTGTGTCATTCTTCCTCCCCTGCCGGCCGGTACGCCGGCGAATGCGCATGCGGAGGATAGTAATACACGCGTTTTACATCAATGGGGTCGAGAATCCGGCCGGCTACAGCACCAGCCAGCCGCCATCGACCGGCAGGTAGATGCCGGTGACGAAATCGCTCATCGGGCCGGACAGGAACACCGCCGCCTTGCCAAGTTCCATGGGGTCGGCCCAGTGGCCCAGCGGCAGCCGCGCGATGCGGCTCGCCACCGTGTCGGCCAGCGGCTCGCCGGTCGGCTCCGGCGGGCGGCCGGTGATCGGCGGCGCGTCGGGCGACCGGGTCCAGGTCGGCCCGGGCGCCAGCGCGTTGACGTTGATCTTGTGCGGCGCCAGTTCCAGCGCCAGCGCGCGGGTGATCTGCAGCACCGCGCCCTTCGATCCGTCATAGGTGACGCCGACACCGGGCGAGATCGACTGGGTCGAGGCCAGGTTGATGATCCGACCGCCCCTGCCCTGGTCGATCATCATCCGCGCCGCCGCCCGGCAGCCATAGAACACGCCGTC
>CAMDTB010000013.1 GCA_945907245.1 Rhizobium sp. Q54 | reverse complement strand
CCGCAGATGAAGCGCGACGTGTTGCCCGAGCCCAGCGCCACGGCGGTGCCGCGGTGGGTGCACGAATTCAGGAACGCGCGGACCTTGCCGTCCTTGCCGCGGGTCAGCAGCACCGGCACGCCGATCGCGTCCATCGCCTTGTAGTCGCCGGGATTGGGCAGTTCCGCCGTCGGCGCCAGCATCAGCGGCATGCGGCGGAAAACCAGCTTCTTCTCGCGCTCGAACCGCGCCGGGTCGGTGTATATGTCGGCCTTGACCTTGAACACCTCGGGCACCTGCCGGAGCGTTCCGGCCTTGGCGTACGCGATGTTGTCCTTGGCCATCTCGATGAGCTGGTTCCTGTCCATGACGCCTCCTGAAATCCCGCTTGCCTCCCCGGCATGACTAATTTTAAACGTTTGTTCAGTCAAAATAAAGGCGTTCCGAAACACCTGTTACATTTGCTCGCCCATGCCATGGGCCCAAGGCGCCTTCGCAAACCGCTCGGCCAGAAAGTCGATCAGCGCGGTCACCCGCGCAGGCCGCACCGTTCCCGGCGGCGTGACGATATGAAGCGCGATGGACGGCGCCGACCAGCCAGGCAGCCCCTCCTCGAGGCGACCGTCGCGCAGCTCGCGCCAGATCAGGAACTCGGGCTGCAGCGCCATGCCGACGCCGGCGAGCAGGGCGGGAACCACGACGTCGCCGTTGTTGGTGATGAACTGGCCGCTTACCTTCACCGCGACGTCCCCGTCCAGAGGATGCCGGAAAGTCCACAGGCCGGGCGAGGCGAGATGGGAATAGAGGATCGCGCGGTGCCGCTCGAGCTCTCGTGGATGCGCCGGCCTGCCATGGCTGCCCCAATAGGACGGCGACGCGACCAGCGGCCGGCGCACGGCGCACAGCCGCCGGGCCCGCAGCGACGAATCCGCCAGCGCGCCGATCCGCAGCGCCACGTCGAAGCCCTGGCCGACCAGATCGACGGCGTAATCACTCAGATGCAGGTCGACGGAGACGTCTGGATAGAGCGCGAGGAATTCGGGCAGCGCCTCGCCCAGATGCTCGATGCCGAAAGACATGGGCGCGGCCAGCTTCACCGTGCCGCGCGGCACGGCGGCGGTTTCTGTCGCCTCCAGCTCGACCGCCTCGCCCTCGGCGAGGATTCGCGAAGCGCGCCCCAGCGCCACGCGGCCGCTGTCGGTCAACGCCAGCTTGCGCGACGTCCGGTGCAGCAGCGGGGCGCCGAGACGCAGCTCCAGCCGGCTCACCGCTTTCGACACCGTGGCCTTCGACAGGCCGAGATCGGCGGCCGCAGCCGAGAACGATCCCAGCTCGGCGACCTTGGCGAAGATGGCCCAGGCTTCGAAGTCAGGCAGCATGACAGTTCCTGAAACGATGAGTTTCGATCATGTCTATTTCGGCAACCAAGGAAAGCACCCATCTTGTGCCCATGCAAGGCCGCGATGCGCGAGTTGGTCGTCGCGGCTTTCGGACGGCAAGGCGAAAGGCGCCTCGCCTGGAAGCGCTTAACAGGAGACTCCCGATGATCGAACTTCGTCCTTTCGACAGCCTCGGCGGCGCCAACCACGGTTGGCTCGACGCCAAACACCATTTCTCGTTCGCCGGATATCGTGACCCGGACCGGGTGCACTGGGGCAATCTGCGGGTCTGGAACGACGACACCATCTCGCCCCACAGCGGCTTTCCGCCGCACCCGCACGCCGACATGGAGATCATCACCTATGTCCGCAAGGGCGCCATCACCCACAAGGACAGCCTGGGCAACGAGGGCCGCACCGAGGCGGGCGACGTGCAGGTGATGTCGGCGGGCACCGGCGTCTCGCACTCCGAATACAACATGGAGGACGAGGAGACGACGCTGTTCCAGATCTGGATCATCCCCAGCGAGCCGGACCGGAAGGCGCCGTCCTGGGGCGCCAGGCCCTTCCCCAAGGGCGACCGCTCGGGCCGGTTCGTGACCCTCGCCAGCGGCATCGACGGCGATGAGGACGCGCTGCCGATCCGCACCGACGCCCGGGTCGCCGGCGCCACGCTGAAGGCCGGCGAGACGGTCGAGTACCGGCTGGGCGGCGACCGCTACGGCTATCTGGTGCCGGCCGCCGGTTCGGTCGAGGTCAACGGCGTGCGGGTGAACACCCGCGACGGCGCGGCGATCAGCGACGTCGACGTGCTCCGCGTCACCGCGCTGGAAGATGCCGAACTGGTGCTGGTCGATACCGGCTACACGCCGTAACCATGGAAAGGCCCCTGCGGCGACGCGGGGCCTTTTTCATGGCGCCCGTTACTCCAGCAGCAGGGCGCGCAGATCTTCCTTCGCCTGGACGGTCATGCCCAGGCCTTCGGTGAGATAGCCGTCGAAGCTGCCGAACGCCTCGTCCACCGCCGCGTAGGATGCCAGCAGATAGTCCGGGTTGGCTGCCATCATGGTGTGGAACAGCTCGGGCGACTTCAGGTCCGGATACTTCTCCAGCAGGTTGCGCTTCACGTAGTTGTTGGTGAGCGCGTAGTCCTCAAGGATGGTCTCGCGCGACACGCCCAGGGTCTCGAGCACCAGCGCAGCGGCAAAGCCGGTGCGGTCCTTGCCGGCGGCGCAGTGGAACAGCAGCGGCAGCTGGTCGGCGCGCGACACCCGGCGCATGAACTCGGCATATTGCGGCGCGAAGCGGATGGCGAATTCGGCGTAGATGTCCTGCATCACCTGGCGCATCTGCGCCTCGGTGGCCTCGCCGCTCCAGAGATATTCGTAGAGCTTGGAATCCTTGCGCTCCGGCCCGATCGGCAGCTGCAGGATCACCGGCGCATTGGTGGGGGGCAGCCGGCTCGGCGCCTCGACGCATTCCTCGTCGCGCCGCAGGTCGCAGATCAACTTGATATTGAGGCCACCCACATGCTCCAGGTCCGCGTCGGTCAGCGCCGCGAGCGAATTGGAGCGGTAGAGGTGCCGCCACTTCACGGTGCGGCCGTCGACCGCCTCGTAGCCGCCCAGATCGCGAAAGTTGCTCGCGCCTTCGAGGTCCATGCGGCGCTGCGGGCCGGATCCGATCGTGCTCATGTCATCTCATCCTGCGTTCGTCCGAGACGGTTTATAGCGCAGGCGGATGACAAAGTAAGTGCGGCAGGAAGAAAACCTTGCCTGCACCGGCGGCTTCGCCCCCAATGAGGAGAGGGCCGCAAAGAGGGGGAAATTCGTGCAGGCGATCTTCGGCATCGTGGCGCTGACCGCGCTGGCCTGGCTGCTGAGCGAGGACCGCAAGGTGTTCCGCGCCAAGATGGTTCTCGGCGCGCTCGCGTTGCAGGTCATCCTGGCACTGCTGTTCCTGCGCCTGCCCGGATCGAAGGAGGCCTTTGCCGCGACCAACCGTCTTGTCGGCGCGCTGGAGCAGGCGACCGCGGCGGGCACCGGTTTCGTGTTCGGCTATCTCGGCGGCGGGGCGTCGCCATGGGCGTCGAGCGGCGCCGGTAGCACCTTCATCCTGGCGTTCAACGCACTGCCGCTGGTGCTGGTGGTCAGCGCCATCAGCGCCCTGCTCTATTACTGGCGGGTGCTGCCGATGATCGTGAAGGGCTTCGCCTGGGCGCTGAACCGGACCCTGGGCGTCAGCGGCCCGGTCGGCCTGAGCACCGCCGCCAACGTGTTCGTCGGCATGGTCGAGGCGCCGCTGCTGATCCGGCCCTACCTGTCGCGGATGGACCGGGGCGACCTGTTCCTGGTGATGGTCGGCGGCATGGCCGGAATCGCCGGCACCATGCTGGTGCTCTATGCCACCATGCTGTCCGGCATCGTGCCGAACGCGGCGGGGCATCTGATCACCTCGTCGGTCATCACGGCGCCGGCCGCGATCATGGTGGCGGCGCTGATGGTGCCGCCGTCGTCCCGGCCGCAGGACCAGACCCTGGCGGTGCCGCGCTCCGAGGCCGAGAACAGCATGGACGCGATAACCCGCGGCACCACGAACGGCATTACCCTGCTGCTGAACATCATCGCCATGCTGATCGTGCTGGTGGCGCTGGTGACCCTGATCAACGGCGCCATCGGCTTTTTCCCGGACGTGGGCGGCAAGCCGCTGACCCTCCAGCGCATGACCGGCTGGCTGCTGTCGCCCGTCGCCTGGCTGATCGGCATCCCGTGGAGCGAGGCGCAGGCCGCCGGCGGCCTGCTCGGCACCAAGGTGATCCTGAACGAGCTGCTGGCCTATGTGGAGATGGCCGCCCTGCCCGAGGGCACGCTTTCCGAGCATTCCCGGCTGATCATGACCTATGCGCTGTGCGGCTTCGCCAATTTCGGCAGTCTGGGCATCATGATCGGCGGCATGGGCGCGATGGCGCCGGAGCGCCGGAGCGACATCCTGAGCCTGGGCTTCAAGTCCATCGTCGCCGGCACCATCGCGACCTGCATGACCGCGGCGATCGCAGGGTTGATCGCCTGAACAAAAAAGGCGCGCCGCCATTGGATCGGCGGCCGTCGATGAACTAGCATTCGATCCGAACCGCGGAACGGCGGGCGGACAACTTCATCGGGGAGACAACAACGACATGGTTAGAGCCGAAATCATCGAGCGCCAGAAGGCGCTCCAGAAAACGCCCATGCTGGAGCGCATCGCCTCCATCCGGGAGAAACTGGTCGCGGCGGGCGACGAGGCGCAGCGGCTCCGGCATCTGCCGGCCTGGGCGTCGAAGGAGATGGCCGAAATCGGCATCTACCGCTATGCGCTGCCGCCCGAGCTCGGCGGCGAGAACCTGAGGGCGCGCGAGCAGATCGAGATCATCGAGGCGGCCTCGGCCATCGACGGGTCGGTGGGATGGTGCGTGCAGATCTCGTCGGAGATCAACGCCCTGGTCATCCGCCAGATGCAACCGGCGCTGGCGACGAAGATATTCGACGACTGGTATGCGCTCGTGGGCTCCGGCCATGGACCGGCGAACGGACCCAACCCCGGGCGCAAGGCCCGGCGCGATGGTGATGGCTGGCGGCTGAACTATCAGGGCAGCTTCGCCAGCGGCTGCCAGAACGCCACATGGAACTACCTCATGGGACCCATGGTCGTCGACGAGGCGACCGGCAAGCCGGCCGAGGCGTCATTCATGATCCCCAAGGGCGAGTTCGAGATCGTCGACACCTGGGACACCTCAGGCATGCGCGGCTCGGGCAGCCATGACGTGCGCATGGTGGACTGCTACGTGCCGCCCGAACATCTGCTGCCGGGGCGGTCGCTGGCGCCCAGCGAGCTCTACGACAACCCGACCTACCGCAATCCCACCCACGCCATCTACAACAAGGCGGCGGTGGCGCTGGGCGTGTGCCGGGGCGCGATCGACAACTTCATCCAGCTGGCCATGGGCAAGGTGCCGTGGGGGTTGAGCACGACACTGAAGGATCAGGCCGTGGTGCAGTACCGGGTCGGCGAGGCACAGGCCAAGCTGATGGCGGTGCGCGCCTTCATCATGGACACCCAGGACCGGCTGGAGGCCCATCTCGGTCCGCTGCCGAAGGACGGCGGGCGGCTGATGCCCGAGTGGTCCTATTTCTGGCCGGCGCTTCTCGCCTGCGCCCACGCCGCGCAGACCTGCCGGGAGGTCGTCAGCATGATCAACAACACGGCGGCGACGACCGGCTGCCGCATGGACAGCCCGCTGGAGCGTCAATTGCGCGACGCGCAGCAGGCGGCGAACCATGCGCTGATTTCCTACCGTCACTACGAACAGCTGGGCGCGACGTTCCTCGGCCACCCGCCCTCGGCCAGTTACCTGGCGCTCTGCGAACCGGTTTGACCGGGGTTTCCGAACCCCAGAGCGTGCAACCACGATAGCCACCAAGGAAAAGGGCGACGCGATCTCTCGCGCCGCCCTTCCGTTGGCCTGTAAGGCGATCAGCCCTTCAGCGGGCGGCGGCCTTCGATATAGTCGTCGATCACTTCGTGATAGCGGCGGATGCGGCGCTCCTGGCCGGAGAGATACACGCCGTTGAAGCCGCGGCTGCGGAAGCCGAGCTGCTGGCCCGCGGTCACGCCCATGTCCTGGTCGATGGCGAAGCCGAGGCTCTTCTCGCCATAGTCGAACACCTCGTGCTCCACTTCGGCATCGCGGTCGACGGGGCCTGCTGCGGTGAACACCGGCGCGGTCTCGCCTTCCGGCTGGCTGGCGTACCACCAGTTGTCGAACACGCACTTGGTCGGGTCGGTCGGGTGCGGCGTCGCGCGCAGGAAGTGGAAACCGTCCGACCAGGCCGTCACGGCGAAGTTCGGGAAGATGGTGTAGTGGTAGGCGTCGGTAAGTTGGTCGTCACGCAGATTGTCGTAGTGCGCGTAACCCTTCTCCTTGCCCCGCTGGCGCTTGGCCTGCTGGATGGCCTTGCGAGTATCAAACTCGCGACCCTCGAAGTCGGCCGGATCAAGGCCCCACGCCTTCAGGGTCGACAGCAACGGCTCGCGCAGCAGCGGCACATTCTTGCCGATGAGCGAGCGGGACGGCATGCCGGCCTTCATGATCATGCGATTGTGGCCCTCTTCCGACAGGTCGAACTGGGTCCACTTGTAGTTTTCCTCGATCGAGGTGTCGGATTCCGGATGCACGGCCGGCAGATGGTACGACTCGTTGAAGTTGTCCAGGATGACCTTCCAGTTGACCGGCGCACGCGCGGTCAGCGCCAGGTAGCGCTTCCAGGTGTCGAAGCCGTAGGCCGACCACTCGTCCCAGATCGGGCCGAGATATTCCTTCAGGCTCTCGCTGTTCGGATCCATGTTGATCCAGACGAAGCCGGCGAACACCTCGGTCTTCACCTCTTCCAGCGTCAGCTTGCCGCAGGGGTCGCCCTCGGGGAAATCCTCGGGGTCGAGCGCGAAGGTCAGGCTGCCGTCGATCTCCCAGCGCCAGCCGTGATACGGGCAGGTGAAGGCGTCGACCGTGCCGAGATCATTGAAGATCAGGCGGGCGCCGCGATGCTGGCAGACATTGTAGAACGACCTGATGGAGCCGTCTTCCTGGCGAACCATGAGGAAGGACTCGGGGCCAACTTCCTCCATCTGGTAGTCGCCAGTCTCGGGCAGGTCGGACGCGCGGCCGACCAGCAGCCACACCTTGGTCCACATGTTCTCCCATTCCTGCTTCCAGAACTCCTCGGAATGGTAGCGATAGCCTGGGATGCTGTGACCGCGGAGCTCCGGCTCCAGCCACTTGGGCGACGGCTGCGCGCGCCAGTCATTCACATCCTTGAGTTTGGTTGCCATGGTCGTTCCCCTTCAGACAGTCTGCTTCCAGCTCTCGGAGCATAGCAGAAAAGCGTTGGGTCGGCGAACTATCGATTCTGATAGTGAGCTGGGCCGTTGACGCCGCCCGCCACGCGGTTAAAACCCCTGAACGCAGCAAGGCCGGGCAAACTGGCCGCGTACAGGGAGGCTGGGGTGACCGACGAGAATCCGACCGGGCGACGCCGCGCCGGTATCAACGACACGCTGGGCGCCACCTTCATCGACGGCAACGCCGAGCAGGGCTGGATCCGCATCCGCTACATGGGCACGCCAGCCTTCGACAACAGTAGCGGCCTGATCCAGGGCGGCATCCTGGCGGCCATGCTGGACAACGTCATGTCCCGCGCGATCCTCCAGCGGCTGGACGACGGCCAGATCATCCAGACCCTGGAGATGAAGACCACCTTCGTCGGCCCCGCGCCCATCGGCCCGGTGATCGGCGAGGGACAGGTGGTTCGCCAGGGGCGTTCGATCGTGTTCCTGGAAGGCCGCATCTTCAGCGAGGCCGGCGACCTGCTGGTCACCTCGTCCTCCACCGCCAAGCTCGGCACCCGCAAGAACTAGGCCGATATGTCCTCGGAAACGCCGGCCGTCGCGGCCGCGTAGCTGCTTTCGACGGCCAGACGGTCGCCCGACGAGAAGCCCGGCGGGCGCCGGCCCTCGATCAGGTCCTTGTGCGGCATGATGGCATTGGCCATGAAGTTGATGAACGCCCTGACCTTGGCGGTGCGCCGCAGGTCGGCATGGGTCAGCAGCCACAGGTCGAACACCGGCTCCAGGTGATAGGGCGGCAGGCGCCGAAGTTCCGGGTTGGTGTCGCCGATATGGCACGGCAGCATGCCGATGCCGACGCCGGCGAGGATGGCATGGAAGGCCGCCTCGACATTGTTCAGCCGCACGCGGGCGCGCGCGTTGGGATAGACGTCTCGGAACCAGCTGGCGCTGGTGTAGTCGCGGGCGCCGTCGAAGGCGATGACATCGGGCGCGCCCGCCGAATTGGGCGCGCCGGGCTCGCCGGGCGCGATGAAATCGCTGCGGCCGTAGAGCATGGCGGTCAGCCGGCCGATGCGGCGGCCAACCAGCGTGTCCGGCGGGTTCATGGTCGCGCGGATCGCCACGTCCACCTCGCGGGCGTGCAGGTTGGCGAGATCGGTCGATACGACAAGCTCGATGTCGATGCCGGGATATTCGGTGAGGAAACGGCCGATCTGCTCCATCAGGAACGGATTGACGAAGGTACCCGCCGTGGTCACCCGCAGCACGCCGCTGAGTTCGGTGTCGCGGCCGTAGAGCCGTCGGTCCAGGCCCAGCGCCTCTTCTTCCATGCGCTGGGCGGACGGCACCATTTCCTGGCCGGCTGACGTCAGGTTGTAGCCGGTGGCGATGCGGTCGAACAGGCGGACGCCCAGATTGTCCTCGAACGCCGCGATGCGGCGGGACACGGTCGAGTGGTTCACGCCCAGGTCGCGCGCGGCCGAGGTGATCGAGCCCCGGCGGGCGACGGCGAGGAAATAGCGTATGTCATCCCAATCGATCATGAACCGCATTAATGCACGGCTCCCCTGCATGAGTCGAGCATGGAAGCACGCTCGCACCGACAGCATATCCCGCACGCAATACGCGCTGCGCCGCAACATGCCCGCCGCTTTGTTATCGCGTTTATGCATATCTATAAAATTCACGTTTTTGTTCATATATGATTGTTTTTCATGAATAAGTTTCCCTTTCCAGGGACTATTGCCGATCCGAAATATCTCCTTTTTGACGCAGATCATGATCATATTTGCACGGCCTATATGCAAACTCCGATCATTTCAACACCACCGCACCTGCAATATATTCCACTCATCGACAGGGCATTCCGCCCCGAGATACGACACGAGGAAAACGACCATGAACACGATACGGAAGATCGACATCGACAGCACCCTGAACGCCGCTACCGGCGCCCTGATCGCGCTGCTCACCTGCGCCGGCCTCATCACGGCATTCGTCGGCTGATGAGGCCCCTTCCCCGGGACCTCAGGAAAGGCCGCCCCTCTTGATGCGGGGCGGCCTTTCTCATTTCGGGGATCCACCGAAGCGGATGACGTGCGCACACGCACGACAACCACAACAAACTCGATCATTCTCCCACGAATGCTTTGGTGATAGTCTGTCAATGTGAGGCCAATGCGACTCACTCAAGGAGCAGACCGATGCGCATCTTCAAGATGCATCACCCCGATACCGGCAAGGTTGCCGATGCCATCGAAGCACTGACTATCCTTGCAGCCGACGCCTTCATCGCCCTGGTACTGGTCGGCGACATCCTGTTCGGACTGGCGGCCTGACCGGGCTGCCTTTGCTCGGTCCGACCTGACAGGACGCCTTCTGGCCCGCCGGGGAGCTAACTGGCTGGGCAGTGGAAGAACCCTGCCTCGCTTGCCGTGCGGATCGCCGGCAAGGCTTGTGTTTGGGGTCGAAGCCACCTAGTGCTAGGCGGCCTGTCCACCAGCCTTTGTGCCGATGTCCGACCTCAAGCTCAGCATCGTCGACCAGTCGCCCATCCGCGAAGGCGGCACGGCGGCCGACGCCATCCACGAAACCATCGAGCTGGCCAAGGCCGCCGAGCGCTGGGGCTACACCCGGTTCTGGGTGGCCGAGCACCACAGTACCAGCGGCTTCGCCGGCTCCTCGCCCGAAATCCTGATTACCCGCATCGCCGCCGAGACCTCGCACATGCGCGTCGGCTCGGGCGGCGTCATGCTGAGCCATTACAGTCCGCTGAAGGTGGCCGAGAACTTCCGCATCCTGGAGACCATGTCGCCCAACCGCATCGACCTGGGCATCGGCCGGGCGCCGGGCGCCGACCAGCTCACCTCGGCGGCGCTGGCCTATGGCTCCCAGGTCGGCGTGGAGTTCTTCGGCACCCGCGTCGCCGACACGCTGGCATTCCTGACCGACACGCCGCCCGCGACCCACGCCCTCGCCGAGGTCAAGGCGACTCCGCGCCCCGGCACCGTGCCGCAGGTGTGGATGCTGGGATCGAGCGACCAGAGCGCGGCGCTGGCCGCCCAGTTCGGGCTGGCGTTCTCGTTCGCCCACTTCATCGCGCCCGAAGGCGGCCGCGAGATCGTCGAGCAGTACCGCACCTATTTCCGGCCGTCGCGATTCTACGGCGTGCCCAAGGCCAGCGTCGGCGTGTTCGTGCTGTGCGCCGACACCGAGGCGGAAGCGTTGCATGCCGCCTCCAGCCGCGACCTGTGGCGGCTGCGATTCGAGCAGGGGCGGCTCGGTCCCTATCCTTCGCCGGAAGACTCGCTTTCCTATCCCTACACCGACCAGGAGCGCGCCATGATCAACCGGCGCAAGACCCATTCGATCATCGGCGCGCCCGAGCAGGTGAAGCGGCAGCTGACCGAGTTCGCCGACAGCTATGGGGTCGGCGAGCTGGTGGTGCTCACCATCTGCTACGATTTCAAGGCGCGGCTGCGCTCCTATGAACTGCTGTCCGAGATGTTCTACCTGGAAAGACGATGAGATTATTGGGGCGCCCATGAAGCTCTGGACACCCACCGGCGCCGTGCTGGCGCTCTCCGCCGTGGCGCTTGGCGCGGCCGGCAGCCACGCCGTGCCCATGGACGACCATGCCCGGTCTCTGTTCGAGACGGCGAGCCGCTATCATTTCTACCACGCCTTCGGGCTGATCGCGGTGGGCCTCGCCATCGGCCGCGCCCGCGCAGGACTGGCGCACGGGGCCGGCATGGCGTTCCTGTTCGGCACGGTATTGTTCTGCGGCTCGCTCTATCTGCGCGCCTTCGGGACGATGACGCCCAGTTTCCTGGCGCCGACAGGCGGTATGGCGCTGATGCTGGGCTGGCTGCTGCTGGCGGTTGCGGTGTTCCTCGGGAAACGGCATCCCTGATGTCCCGGCTGCGCGGCACCTTCGAATCCATCGTCAGCGCGGCGGACGCGCAGAGCGCCATCGACATCGCCGCCGAGGCGCTGCCCAAGGGCGCCGACATGACAAGCAGCGACGCGAAGGACGTCTCAGGCCAGTTCGGCAAGGACAGCTGGCTGGTGACCATCAAATTCAAGCGCGGAGCGCCGGAAGGTGAGTTCGAGGCTTGAAAAAGAATGAGGCGCGGCTGGGGGGATATCAGCCGCGCCTCACCTTGATCCGCCGGAATTCAGTCTGACGAGGACACGATGGTCCGGCGGATGATCCTCAGTTGCTGTTGACGATCTGCCAGCTGCCGTCGGGCATTCGGCACGCAGTGCCGTAGCCTTCCTCGCGGCGGCCGCCGATCCAGATTTCCTGCTGATACTCACGGCATTGCAGGCCACGCCGGTCGGTGTAGGAGCGCTGCGGCGTGACCGAGCCGCGCGCGCCGGTTTCCGCGTCGTACCAACCGGCGGTGTCGTAGTCGCGGTTGTTGTTCATCGCCTGGTAGTAGGCCTGCTGGTGCCGCCTGCGGTCCTGCTCGTCCATCCGGTTGCCGATACGGTTGCCGATGGCGCCGCCGAGCAAGCCGCCCATCACCATGGCCGCGCCGCCGTCGCCGCGCACCGCCGAACCAAGCGCCACGCCGAGACCGGCGCCGATGATGGTGCCGGCAAGCTCGTTGTCGTTGCCGTAGCCGTCACTTTCACATGCCGCGAGCAGACCCGCGCAAAGCATGACAGCGATTACCTTCTTCACATTGAACCTCGTTCTGAACCGTCAGGGAACCCCGTCGGCCGCGTCGATGCCATAGTGCCGCGACGTAGCTGAACAGTCCCTGAACGAACCGCAACGTACGATGTTCCGGAATCAGGCGGTGGCGGAGTCGGCGGCGGCGGGCAGGGTCAGCACGGCCTTCAGTCCACCCAGCTCCGAGCGGTCGAGTTCGATGCCACCGCCATACAGGCCCGAGATGTCACGAACGATACTGAGGCCGAGGCCGCTTCCGGGCGTCGCCTCGTCGAGCCGCTGGCCGCGGCTGAACACCGCCTCGCGCTGTGCGTCGCCGATGCCCGGGCCGTCGTCCTCGACCAGGAAGACCAGTTGGTTGTCTCGGCGTTCGCTCGTCACGTGGACCACCGACTTCGCCCATTTGCAGGCGTTGTCCATCAGGTTGCCCAGCATCTCGTCGAAGTCCTGGCGCTCGCCGCGAAAGCTCAGCTTCTCGCCGCCGTCGACGACGATGGACAGGTCGCGGCTGGCGTAGATCTTCTCCAGCGTGCTCTTGAGACTGTGCATGGCCGGCGCGACGGGCGTCCGCGTACCGATCACCTTGCCGGCCGCCGCGGTGCGGGCGCGTATCAGATAGTGATCGACCAGCCGGCGCATCACCTCGAGCTGGCGGCGGATCGTGATGCTGAGCGCGCTGGAATCGGCATCCGTCTCGTTCACCAGCACCGACAGCGGCGTCTTCAGCGCATGCGCCAGGTTGCCCACATGCGTGCGCGCACGGGCCAGCACCTCGGCGTTGTGCTCGATAAGCTGGTTGAGTTCGCCGACGACGGGCGCAATCTCGGCGGGGTAGCGGCCCTCGAGCTGGTCGACGGTGCCCGACCGCACCCGCTCCAGTTCGCGCCGCAGGCTGCGCAGCGGACGGAGGCCGTAGCGGACCTGGATGATCACGGCGCCGAGCAGGCCCAGGCCCATCAGGCCCAGCGCGATCACGATGGCGCCGACGAAGCGCGCGACCTGCTGCTTGTTCTCGGTGGTGACCGCGGCGACGGCGAAGCGCACGCTGGCGTCGGCGTCCGGGAAGATGATGTCGCGCTCGATGACGCGGATTTGCTCGTCGTCAGGTCCGATGGCGTAATACTGGCGCGGCTGCGGCGCCGGCTGGCTCAGATCCTGCGCCAGCTCGCGGTCCCACAGCGAGCGCGAGATCATCACCGTACCCGTGCGCGGGGTGATCTGCCAGTACCAGCCGGAATAGGGCTGCTCGAACCGCGGGTCGGGCAGCGAGCCGCTCAGGTAGACTCCCTGCTTGCGGTCGTATTCGGCCGAGACGATCAGGCTTTCGAGCAGCACGTTGAGCCGCGCGTCGAAGCTGCGCTCCACGGTCTGCCGGAACAGGAACGACAGAACCACGCCGACCACGATCAGCGCGAACAGGGTCCACAGACCAGCCCCGAGGATGAGACGGAGAGTTAGGGAGCTAGGACGCCTCACCGTCCGGCTCCATGCGGTAGCCCAGGCCCCGCACGGTCTTGATCACATCGACGCCCAGCTTCTTGCGCAGCCGGCCGACGAAGACCTCGATGGTGTTGGAATCCCGGTCGAAGTCCTGGTCGTAGATGTGTTCGGTCAGCTCGGTGCGGGACACGATCTTGTTCATGTGGTGGATCATGTAGGACAGCAGCTTGTACTCGTGCCCGGTGAGCTTGATGGACTCGCCGTTCACCGTCACGTTGGCGCTGTTGGTGTCCACCTCGACCGGGCCGCAGCGCAGTACCGGGGATGCGTGGCCGGCCGCGCGCCGGATCAGCGCCCGGATACGCGCGAGCAGCTCCTCCATCTGGAACGGCTTGGTCAGGTAGTCGTCGGCGCCGGCGTCGAAACCCGAGACCTTCTCGCTCCACTGGCCGCGCGCGGTCAGGATCAGCACTGGCATGGTGCGGCCCTTGGCGCGCCAGGACTTCAGCACCGATACGCCGTCCATGACCGGCAGGCCCAGATCGAGCACCACGATGTCATAGGGCTCCACCTCGCCCAGATACATGGCTTCCTCGCCGTCGGTCGCCTGGTCGACGGCATAGCCTTCAGTGCGCAGGGTTTCGGAAAGCTGCCGGATGAGGTCGGGATCATCCTCGACCACCAAGGCGCGCATCTAGCGCCGGCCCTTGACGTTGATCACCCGCGAGGTTCTCGCGTCCACGTCTATGGTCATCATGTTGCCGTCGGGTGACAATATGCGGAACTTGTAGACATAATCGGTTTCATTGGACTTCAGCTTGGTGCCGATGATCTGGCCGTTGAAGTCCCTCTGGATGTTGCGCCTGATGTCCTCGAGCGACATGATTTCGCCGCGCTGATAGGCGTCCCTTGCGCTGTCCTGTTCGCTATAGGCCAGCGCCTGACCGCCGCCCGCCAGCAGAGAAGCCCCAAGTATGATCGTTGTCCATCGCATGGCGCGATTGTACCCGCCCCGACCTAAACCGCAAATGAACAATCCCGGCCATAATAAGTCAATTGGCGGAAAAACATATGGTTTCTCCGATTCATGGCCCGTTGTTGCCGCAAGCATCGAGAATGCCGACTCGGCATCGGGCTTGCGTTGCCGCGCGCCTGTGGGTAAGTGACGACCAACCTGAGCGAGCACACATGTCCATCGAATCCCCCTGCATCGGCGTATGCCGCATCGGCGACCGCTACTGCCTCGGCTGTTTTCGCACCATTCGCGAGATCGGCGGCTGGTCGAGCTACAGCGCCGATGAAAAGCGCGCCGTGCTGGCCCAGCTTCCCGATCGCCGCGCAGCCGCCGGAGACACCTGAACGGCGCTGGCCTCGCGCCCCCGCGAGCGGCATAATCGCCCATCATGAAAACACTCATCGTGCTGTTCTACATGCTGAACGGAAACCTGGTCAGCTACACCGTCAGCGAATATGGCGCGTTCCAGCGGGAGGCGCGCATCGACGCGGCGCGTCCCTGCGAGGCCGCCATCGGCAACAAGGATTTCATCGAAAGTGTCCGCAAGGGGCTGGCGGAGGGGGAAAGCATGAAAGCCGAATGCTACCGGAGCGATGACCTGATGACGCTGGGCGAGCCGTACAAGTCGGTAACCATCTCCCGTCAGTGATAACGCCGCGCATGAGGCTCTGGGGGCAGCGCATGGGACTGGCGGGCATGGTATGCCTGTCACTGGCCGGGGGCGCCGATGCCCGCGGCCTGCTGGGCCTCTTCGCCGGCGAGCAGGAGACGGCCCCGCCTCCGCCCGCCACCATCGCGCGAGATCTCCCCGAGCCGCCCGACCCCAGCCGGCCCGTCGCCTGGATCAGCGCGCTTCGCAATGTCGCCGACCCGGTTGCGGTGCCCTATGGCTATGTCAAGGCCGGCGCCCGGATCGACCTGGGCAGCCAGGGCGAAATCACCCTGACCTGGCTGTCGCCCTGCCGCGAGGAAAGCATCACCGGAGGCGTCGTCACCGTGACGCCGGCGGGTCCGCGCGTGAGCGGCGCGCCGGCGTCCCATAGCCGGGTTCTGTCCTGCCAGCCGCTCGACCAGGTGATGCCCGGCAGCGGCCCGACGAAACGGCCGGTCGCCGTGAACGCCTCCGAGCCACTGTTCCTCTGGCCATCGCAGCCTGGCGCGCCCGCCCGGGTGAGCCTGATGGACACGACGGGAGGCGAATCCGTGGAAGTCTGGTCGGCAACCGTATACGGCAACGCGGCGGCCTATCCACATGAGGCACCGCTGCTCGACGAAGGCAGACCCTACATGATCCGCGCCACGCTCGATGACGGCAGCGTCTACGAGGCTACCTTCTCCTTCGATCGGGATTTGCGCTACTCCAACGCGCCGATCAACGCGCTCGTCGTGCTGCGATGAGGGGCTCGCGGGGCTTGAGCGGCGCCCAGTTCTCCGCGCACCTGATCTTCGCGCCGCTCGGCGCGCTGGCTGCCTGGCAGGCGTGGCGAACGTCCTATCCGGACGTGAGCGCGCTGATGGGGATCTATCTGGTCGGCGCGACGCTGGTTTACGAACTGCTTGGCAGGATCGGCCGGCGGCGCGGCAGCCGCCTGTTCGCGCGCACGGGCAAGAGCTACGCGGCGCTGGCAGGTCTCGCCGCGATCTATGTCGCGTCCGACGCCCATGTGCTCGAGCAGGCGTCGCGCGCCTATCCCGCTGGCGTCGGATGGTTCGGCATGCTGCTCGGCGCCATCGCCGTGCTCGGCGGCATGCAATTGGTGCGGCGGTCCGACTGGTCGAAGGACAGCGAGGCGCTGGCCGCCGTGCCGGGATTCGCCAGTCTGGGCCTTGGGCTGCTGGTCGCCTTGATCCTGCTGCAACTGCTCGCCATGACGGCGCTGCCGCCATGGGGCGTGCTGGCGGTGCTCTACCGCATCGTGTTCTGCACCGCGGCGTTCTGGGTCGCCCGCCTGGGCCTGATCCTGCGTGCCGGCGCCATCTTCGGCTGGGGGCTGGCGTTCCTGTGGCTCGGTCTGATGACCGCCTATCTGGACCTGCTGTGGCCATGGCGCGCGACCATGCCGTTTCTCGCGGGCGCAGGCGTGTTGGGCCTGGTGCTGGCCGTGGTGCTGGCCTTGAAAGGCCGGACGCTGATAACCGCTAAGCCGTGATCGGCGCGGTGGCGGTTTCCAGCCAGGCGCGGGTCGCGTCGTCCAGCCTGGGGCCGATCTCGTCGCGCACGCGGCGGTGATAGGCGTTCAGCCAGTCCAGCTCGGATCCAGTCATCATCGCCGGATCGATCAGCGACCGGTCGATCGGAGCGAGCGTCAGCGTTTCCAGTTCGTAGAACGGCGAATCGTCCTCGCCCGGCTCCGACGGCACCACGGCGACCAGGTTCTCCATGCGGATGCCGTAGCCGCCTTCCTTGTAGTAGCCGGGCTCGTTGGACACGATCATGCCCGGCTCCAGCGCAACGGTGGACGGACGCGGCGAAATGCTATGCGGCCCTTCGTGCACGCCCAGATACGAGCCGACGCCGTGGCCGGTGCCGTGGTTGAAATTGAACCCGCCCTGCCACAACGGCATGCGCGCCAGCACGTCGAGCTGATGGCCGGTGGTGCCCTTGGGGAAGCGCGCCATGGCCAGTGCGATATGGCAGCGCAGCACCCGGGTGAACCGGTCGCGGTGCTCGGCCGATGGCGTGCCGATGGCGACGGCGCGGGTCACGTCAGTAGTGCCGTCCAGATACTGGGCGCCTGAATCGACAAGGTAGAGTTCGCCCGGCGCCAAGGTTCGGTTGGTCTTCTCACTGGACCGGTAATGCACGATGGCACCGTTGGGGCCGGCGCCAGAGATGGTGTCGAAGCTGAGATCGCGGAACAGGTCGCCCTGCTGGCGAAACGCCTGCAACTGCGCCACCGCCGACAGCTCGTCGACCGTGCCCTTCGGCGCGTTGTCGGCGAGCCAGCAGAAGAATTTGGCGAGCGCCACGCCGTCGCGCTTGTGGGCGGCGCGGGTGCCGTTGAGTTCGGCCGGGTTCTTGAGCGCCTTGGCCTTCTGGATCGGATCGGTCTTGCGCACGATCGTCGCACCGCCCTGTTCCAGGCGCTCGACGATCCACGCCGGCGCCGATGCCGGATCGACCATCACGGCCTTGTCCTTGAAGCCGGTAAGCGCGAGCGCCAGCGCCGCTTCCGGCTCGACACGCACCTGGTTGCCCAGATGAGTACGCAGCACGGCGTCCACCTTGCGCTCGTCGACGAACAGGTCGACGGAGGCATCGTCGTGCAGCAGCGCGTAGGACAGCGCGAGCGGCGTGCGCGCCACGTCGGCGCCGCGAATATTCAGGAGCCAGGCGATCGAATCGGTGGCCGACAGGGCAAGGGCGGTGGCGCCGGCGGTCTTGACCGCTTCGGCCATGCGGGCCCGCTTGTCGGCGGCAGGCTCGCCCGTATAGCGCAGGTCGTGCGGTACGATGCGCGCCAGCGGACGCGGCGGCTGATCGGTCCAGACCGCATCGACCGGGTTCCCGTCAACGGCGACCAGCTTGGCGCCTGTCTTCTCGCAGGCCTCGAGCAGCGCCTTCACGCCGGTCTCGGTGTGCAGCCACGGATCGTAGCCCAGCTTCTGGCCGGCCTTCATGTTCTCGCCGACCCATTTGGGCACGTCGAGATAGGACTTTGTTTCGAAGACCTCGAGGTCCACCTGGTCGCGCACCTGAAGCGTGTAGCGGCCATCGACGAACACAGCGGCCTTGTCGGCGAGCACGATGATGCTCCCGGCCGAGCCGAGGAAGCCGCTGAGCCACGCGAGCCGCTGGGCATGGCGCGGCACGAATTCGTTCTGGTACTCGTCGGCCATCGGCACGACGAAGCCGTCAAGGCCGCGGCGCGCCAGCTCGGCGCGCAGCGCGGAGACCCGTTCGGCACCCTTCTCCATCTGGATCTGGCCGGCAAAGCCGTTGGCGGCCCGCTCCACATAGTCGACGACGTTCCCGGCGCTGAGCGGTGCGCCATCGCCCTCGATCAACGCGACGTCGATGCCGGTCACCAGGCTCACCGGCGCAGCCGCGACGGCTTTCGCCCGCTCCAGCACATCGGCGGGCAAGTCAGCTTCAGGCTGCGTATCGACTTGAATGTCCATTGGGGCGCTTTCCGATCCTGCGCATTTTATATTGGTTCGAAGGTGCAACGGAAAAGAGTTTTCCGCGCGCGGTTTCAGCAGCTCCGCGCCGAAAGTACGCCGACTATAGCGCCGGTCAACCGCCGAAGATCCTCCTCGGCGATGATGAAGGGCGGCGTCAGGTAGACGATGTCGCCGAACGGCCGTAGCCAGACGCCTTCATCCAGAAAGCGTGCCTTCAGCGATTCCTTGTCGCTGAGGTCGGCAAGCTGGATGGCGGCGATGGCGCCGATCACCCGCACGTCGACCACGCCGGGCAACGACCGGCACGGCTCCAGTTCGCGCCGCATCTGCGCCTCGATCCGCGCCACGTTGTCGCGCCACGGCTCCTGCTCGAACAGGTCGAGCGCCGCGTTGGCCGCCGCGCAGGCCAGCGGATTGGCCATGAAGGTGGGGCCATGCATCAGCGCCGCCTGCGGATCGTCGCTGAGAAACGCCGCGAACACATGCTCGCGGGCGATGGCCGCCGATAGCGGCGTGGTGCCGCCAGTCAGCGCCTTGCCGACGCACATGATGTCCGGCACGACGCCGGCGGCCTCGGCGGCGAACATCGCCCCGGTGCGGCCGAAGCCGGTGAAGATCTCGTCGAAGATCAGCAGCGCGCCGGTGCGGTCGCAGGCCTCGCGCAGGCAGCGCAGCACCTCGGCGCCGTGGAACTTCATGCCGCCCGCGCCCTGCACCAGCGGCTCGACGATGACGGCGGCGATGCGGTGGGCGTTCTCGTCCATGAACAGGCCGAACGCGTCCCGCTGCTCCGGCGTCTCCGGCAGCGCGGTGACATAGTTCTGCGGCATGGCGTCCTTGAACAGCGCGTGCATGCCGTCCTGCGGATCGCACACCGACATGGCGGCGAAGGTATCGCCGTGATAGCCGCCGAAGAAGCTGACGAACTTGCTCCGCTCAGCCTGACTCCGGTTGATGAAGTATTGCAGCGCCATCTTCATCGCGACCTCGACGGCGACGGAGCCGCCCTCGGCGAAGAACACGCGATCCAGATCCCCGGGCGTCAGCGCGGCGAGACGCGAAGCCAACCGGAACGCCGGCTCGTGGGCCAGCCCGCCGAACATCACGTGCGGCATTTCGGCGACCTGCTTCTGCATGGCCGCGACGATGTGGGGATGGTTGTAGCCGTGGCAGGCGGTCCACCACGACGCGGTGCCGTCGATCAATTCGCGGCCGTCGGCCAGCGTCAGTCGCACACCGTCGGTCTTCGTCACCGCGACCGGCGGCGGCGTGGTCTGCATCTGGGTGTAGGGCATCCAGATGTGCTGGTAGCCGTCACGGAGCCATTCCGGCGCCGTGTTTGGCAGCCTTGGGATGGATGACGTCATTCCGCCGCGTGGCGCGCCGCGAGGTCTTCCGAGGCCAGCGGCGCGATGCCCAGCCTGTCGAACAGGCGCGCGTCGCGGTTGTTCTCCGGGTTCGGCGTGGTCAGCAGCTTCTCGCCATAGAAGATCGAGTTGGCGCCGGCGAGGAAGCACAGCGCCTGCACCGCGTCGTCCATGGTCTCGCGGCCGGCGGACAGGCGCACGAAGCTCTCGGGCATCATGATGCGGGCGACGGCGATGGTGCGCACGAACTCGAAATGATCGAGCGCCTCGGCGCCGAAAAGCGGCGTGCCCTCGACCTGCACCAGCATGTTGATCGGCACGCTCTCGGGATGCTTGGGCATGTTTGCCAGGGTCATCAGCATGCCGGCGCGGTCGTCGCGCGACTCGCCCATGCCGACGATGCCGCCGCAGCAGACACTGAGCCCGGCGTCGCGCACATGCTCCAGCGTCTCCAGCCGGTCCTCGTAGCAGCGGGTGGTGATGATCTCGCCGTAGAACTCTTCCGAGGTGTCGATGTTGTGGTTGTAGTAGTCGAGGCCGGCTTCCTTCAGCCGCTTCGCCTGCTCGGCCTTCAGCATGCCCAGTGTGACACAGGTTTCCAGGCCCATGGCGCGCACGCCGCGCACCATGTCGATGACCTTGTCCAGGTCCTTGTCCTTGGGCGAGCGCCACGCCGCGCCCATGCAGTAACGAGACGCACCTGCGTCGCGCGCCCGGCGGGCGTCGGCCAGCACCTCTTCCAGCGGCAGCAGCTTGCCGGCGTCGACGCCGGTATCGTAGCGAGCCGCCTGCGGGCAATAGGCGCAGTCCTCGGCGCAGCCGCCGGTCTTGATCGACAGCAGGGTGCTGAGCTGGACCTTGTTGGGATCGAAGCTGCTCCGATGCACGCTCTGGGCGCGGAACATCAGGTCGCTGAACGGCAGGTCGAACAGCGTCTTGATTTCCCCGAGCGTCCAGTCGTGGCGAATTGTATCGGTCATCGGCATCCTCCGGAATTCCCGGCTACCCTTGCCGCGAGCGCCTCATCTGTCAAGCCACCCGGCAACGATGTCGCCGCGCCTGTCCAGTTCTGGGCGACTATGATACATGACGCGCCATGACATCGCTCGACGACTTTGCCCGCGAAAAGCTGGAGCGGCTGGAGGCCCAGGGCCTGCGCCGCCGGATGATCCCGACCGACCGTTTCAGCGAGACCGGCGCGCGGCGCGGCGGCCGCGACCTCATCTCGTTCTGCTGCAACGACTATCTCAGCCTGTCGCATCATCCGGAGGTGATCGAGGCGGCGCGCGAGGCAACCTCGCGCTACGGCGTCGGATCGGGCGGCTCGCGGCTGATCTCGGGCAACACGCCGCTCTATGATGCGCTGGAGGCAGGGCTGGCCCGCTGGAAGCAGACCGAGGACTGCCTGGTGTTCGGCAGCGGCTACCTGACCAATGTGGGCGCGATTCCCTGCCTGGTCGGTCAGGGCGACATCATCCTGCAGGATGAACTGAATCACTCGTGCCTGTTCGCCGGCGGTCGGATGAGCGGCGCCGATGTTCTGGTGTTCCGTCACAATGACGTCGACCACGCGCGCGCCCTGCTGCGCGAGCACCGCGCCGCGCACGGCGCCTGCCTGATCGCCGTCGACGGCGTGTTCAGCATGGACGGCGACATCGCGCCGATCGACGACCTCGCCGCCCTCGCCCGCGACTACGACGCCTGGCTGATGACCGACGACGCGCACGGCCTGGGTGTGGTCGGTGGTGGCCGCGGCAGCAGCTTCCTCGGCACGGCCAAGTCCGACGTGCCGCTGCAGATGGGCACGCTGTCGAAGGCCATCGGGGCCTATGGCGGCTATCTGTGCACGAGCCAGCCGGTCGCCGATTTGATCCGGAACCGGGGTCGCAGCTTCGTCTATTCGACTGGCCTGCCGCCCGGTACCCTCGCCGCCGCGATCAAGGCGCTGGAGATCATCGAGCGTGATCCGGAGATGTGCGCGCGGCCGGTGAAGAATGCGGCGCGGTTCTGCGCGGCGCTCAGCCTGCCCGCCCCGGTCAGCCCGATCGTCCCGGTCATCCTGGGCGAGGCAAACAGGGTTATGGAAGCATCGGCCGCGTTGCAGGAGCGCGGCTATCTGGTGACCGGCATCCGCCCGCCAACCGTGCCCGACGGCACGGCCCGGCTGCGGGTGACGTTCTCCTCGGCCCATACGGCACAGGACATCGACGGACTGGCGTCGGCCATGCGTGAGCTGGGACTGGCAGGATGACCAGCACCTTCATCACCGCGACGGGCACAGGCATCGGCAAGACGCTGGTGACCAGCTTGCTGACCCGGCAGCTGCGGGCAAAGGGCAAGACGGTGCGAGCCCTGAAGCCGGTGATCAGCGGCTTTACGGACGAGACGCTGGCCGAAAGCGATACGGCCGAACTGCTGCGGGCGATGGACCGGCCGGTGACGCCGGAAACGATCACGGACATCTCGCCCTGGCGCTTCGCCGAGCCGCTCTCGCCCGACATGGCGGCGATCCGTGAGGGCCGCACCATCGACTTCCTGAAACTGATCAAATTCTGCGATACCCCCGAAGGCGCCGAACACACCCTGATTGAAGGCGTCGGCGGCGCATTCGTCCCCCTCGATGACATCCACACGGTCGCCGACTGGATCGTTGAGCTGTCGATCCCCGCCGTGTTGGTCTGCGGTTCCTATTTGGGCACGCTGAGCCATACCATCGCGACAGCCGAAGCACTCGCCGCGCGGCGTGTGACGGTCAGTGCGATCATCATCTCGGAATCGCTGGAAAGTCCGGTGCCACTTCAGGAGACGCAAGCGAGCCTGGCGCAGTTCGTCGGCCCAATTCCCATCCTGAGACTGCCGCGACTTCAATCATGGATCGACGCGCCAGACCTCACCGTGCTTGTGAGCTGATCATTAGGCGCATATCGTATGCGCATCAGGGGTGCGCATTATGAGCAAAGTCGAGAAGGTGGCGAAACGGAAGGCGGTCAACCTGACTGCGGACGCAGAACTGCTTGAAGACGCGAAGGCCATGGGGCTCAACCTGTCCCAGCTTTTCCAGGACAGTCTCAAGAAGGCGGTTTCCGAAGAGCGCAAGCGGCAGTGGGTCGAGGAAAATCGCGAAGCGATCGATGAGTACAATGAACGCATCGACCGCGAGGGCACATTCGCCATGCAGTTCTGGGGCCGGTAAACTTGGCGCAATTCGACGTCTACGTGAATGAATCCAACATTCAACGGGATGCGATCCCATTTCTGCTCAATATTCAGAGCGACAGCCTGGCCGAACTGAGAACGCGAGTCGTCGCGCCGCTCAGGCTGCGCATGGCGACGAAAGCCGTATCCAACAGGCTGAACCCGGCGTTCATAATCGGGGAGCGAGAGGTCGTTCTCATGATCCAGGAACTACTCTATTTGCCAACCGCTGTGCTGGGAAGGCGTGTGATGTCCCTGGCCGAGGACCGCGAGCGGATCATCCGCGCGTTGGATCTGCTCGTCGTCGGCTTCTAATCCTCGCGGTACCAGTCCGGCGCGAGCTTCTTGGTGATCGGGCTGTCATAGGCCCAGGAATGGCAGCCGCCGATGGAGAACGGCTTGCGCTTCGGCGCGTTCGGGTCCTTCGGCTTGTCGGCGTCGCGGATGCGGGAATAGCTGGGGATCGACTGGAAGGCGACCGTCGCCATCGGGCCGAACAGCTCGACAACATGGGTGCAGCCGTACTTGCCGCCGACACGCTCGCGCACGTTCTTCATCCAGCCGGAGCCGACCTTCAGCCCGACCAACTCCTGGAAGTTGGGCTCGACCTCGTTGCAGATCGAGAACGGGAAGACATCCATCTTCACCTCGATCCCGCGCACGGTGAAATGGTCGTCCAGGGTCATGCGGATGAACATGTCGTGCACCCGGTCGCCCGCGTCTACCTGGCCGCGGACATGGCTGTCATATGCGTAATTCTTGACGTCGGTGACCCGGCCCTCGATGTCCCACAGGCCGTCCTCGCGGTAGAAGGCGTCCATGACGATGGTGCGGGTGTGCAGCGGCTTGCGCCCGGGCTGCGGCTCTGAAAGCGGCATCATGTTGCTCCTGCTATTGCAGCGCAATATGCGCAGGCCGGCCCGGCGGCGCAACCGCCGCGAACCTTGCACTTGCCGCCGACTTCTGAAATCAATGGCGGCGGATTGGACCGCGGACGGAATCACGATGAAAGACAGCGACAGCATCGACCCGAAGGCCCTGCGCCGCGCCTTCTCGTGTTTCGCGACCGGCGTCACCGTCGTCACCACGCGCAACCGCGCCGGCGGCCCCATCGGCCTGACCATGAATTCCTTCACGTCGGTGTCGCTCGATCCACCGCTGATCCTGTTCAGCCTGGGCAAGAAGTCCGAGCAGTACGAGGACTTCATGGCCGCCGACGAATTCGGGGTGAACGTGCTGTGCGAGGAGCAGGTCGGCCTGTCCGGGCGCTTCTCGACGCCCGGCGACAAGAGCTTCGGCGACATCCCGTTCGAGCTGTGGAAGACCAGCGCGCCGATCATTCCCGGCGCCCTCGCCGCGTTCGATTGCCGGATCGACCAGAGGGTCGACGCCGGCGATCACATCCTGTTCATCTGCCGCGTGCTGCACACCGCCGTGGTGTCCGAAGCCGCGCCGCTGCTGTTCCACCGCAGTTCCTATGTCAGGCTGGAGCCCCAGGTCGACGCATGAGGGTGCTCGATGCGACAGGGCTGCTCTGCCCGCTGCCGGTGCTGAGGGCGCAGAAGGCGCTGCGCGAGATGACGTCAGGCGAGATCATCGACGTGCTGGCGACCGACACCGCCTCGGTCAACGAATTCCCCGCCTTCTGCCGGCAGACCGGCCACGAGCTGCTCGAATCGGAGCAGACCGGCGAGCAGTTCCGGTTCCGGCTGCGCAAGGCCTGATCAAGCGCGCAGCAGCGCCGCCGCCAGCCTGAGCGCCCGCGCCGGCTGGCCGAACTTTACCAGCCGCGCCACCAGCCGCCAGGGTTGATCGACCCGGCCGCCCTCCCCCACCTGGTCGAGCACCATACGGAACACGTCGGGCGACAGGCCGACCGGCGTGTAGATCAGCTGCGGCAGCGCCCGTTCGCGCACCGACGCGGCGACGCCCGGCCGGCCGAGCAGGCGGTCGAGTTCGTCTACGAGCGGCAATGTCTCCATGTCATCGAACGGATCGGGCCGCCCCGCCTCACGCTCCGTATGCGCCAGCCACGCCATGGCGGCGCCGAGCGCCTGGGCGACGATATGGCGGTTACTGACCTGACCTGGCGTGCGCCGATAATAGGTCAGCGCATCCGGCAGGCTGGCCAGCATCGCGCGCTCCGACAGCCGCAGCCACAGGTCGCGGTCCTCGCAGTGGACAAACTGGCGCCGATAGCCACCCGCCGCCAGCACCAGCTCGCGGCGCATCACCACGCTGGGATGGCACATGACGTTGCGGGTCCCGATCAGCGTCCGCAGCTCGGCGTCGCTGGTCGGGAAGGCCGGCGATGCCCACCGGTTGCCGGACTCGTCGAACGAGATCGACTGGGTGCCGACGGCGCCGTGATCGGGATTCGCGCCCATGAACGCGACCTGCCGGGCGAGACGCTCAGGATGGCAGTCGTCGTCGCCGTCCATGCGGGCGACCAGCGGCGCGCGCGCTTCGTCCAGCATCCGGTTGAGGCTGGCCACCAGCCCGCGATTCTCCTGGTGGATCGGACGGATCCTGGCGTCCCTGGCCGCGAAACCGTCGATGATCGCAGCGGACCCGTCGGTCGAGCCGTCGTCGACGATCAGGAACTCGAAGTCGGCATGGGTCTGCGCCAGCATGGCGCCGATGGCCTGCGCCAGGTAGGGCGCGTTGTTATACACACTCATGGCGATGCTGACGGACGGTGTGGTCACGCTGATAAGCCCTCGCCGTGAACGGCCGGAAACTGGCCGATCATCACCGGATGCGGATCTGCCGGCATGACCGGCCCCGACGGAAATCGCCGGTATGCCAGCCACGCGAGCGGATGCCGCCGGAACAGCGCGCGGGCCTCGCCGGGGTGTTGCTCGACCCAATCCATCACCAGCGTATGCGCCGTCCTCGGCAATGCCTCCGGCTTGCGCCGCTCCACGGCAAGGTGCTGCCTGACGGCGCGGTTCTCGAGCATGCCCTGGGCTTGGCGCAGTATCCGCCGAAACTGCCCGGCGATGGCGCCGATTGGCGCGGGTGCCGCCGCGGCGACGCTCCAGGTCGCGCCCGCGTCGACGAACAGGCGGCGCTCGTTCCACTCGTGGCGCGCGGGATCCAGCCTGAACTTCACCGCGCTGCCGATTGTGGGATCGGTCCGATAGAGCCCCAGTGGCAACCGGAAGCCGGTCGCGCGGAAATGCTCCATCACCCAGCCCCGCAAGGCTTAGAGATTGCCGTGGATGCCGCCGCTGCGCAGCATCTGCTCGCGCAGCCGCATCGCCGACCGGCCATGGGTCGGGACGCCCGTGCCGCCGAGAATATCGGGGTCGTCGCCCATGCCGTGCCGGATGGAGACGAGCGCGTCGGGCATTACCCGGGCATAGCCGTCGATGAAGAACGCGAGCGCCGATCTGGACCAGAGCGCGTGGACATAGGTGTTCCACGCATGGGCCTTGTCCGCGACCGGCAGGTGGAAGATCCGCAGCGTCACCCCCGGAAGCAGCGCGCCGCCCTGCGCCAGCCGGTCCCGAAGACCGTGGGCCAGCGCGGCGGACGGCCCGTTGACGACGACGTCGCAGCACGTCGCCAGCCCGCGGCTTGCCTCGAGAGCGGCCAGCACCGTCCCGTGCAGGACGTCCGGCGTTTCGCGAGCCGAGAAGATCGCCACGCTGATGTCGTAGGATGTCATGTCGTCAGCCCATTTGGCGCCCGGGGAGCATGATCGAGACCCCGCATGGCGGCAAGACTACGATGGCCTCGAACGGCCACGGAATTTGATATTGACGTTTACGTAAAGGTAAACTACATGTCGGTTCGCACCGGCCGAATCGAAACGGGAAATTCCTTCGTGTCGCAGACCTGGACCATATCGGAACTCGCCAAGGAGTTCGGGGTAACGCCCCGGACGATCCGGTTCTACGAGGACGAGGGTCTGGTGACGCCGCAGCGGGACGGCCAGAACCGCATCTACGACGCCCGCGACCGCGCCCGCCTCGCCTGGATCCTGCGCGGCCGCCGGGTCGGCTTCACGCTCGCAGACATCACCGAGATGCTCAACCTGTACGACCTCGGCGACGGCCGCGAGACCCAGCGGGTCGTGACCCTGGAAAAGTGCCGCGACCGGCTGGCCGCGCTGGAAAGCCAGCGCGCCGACCTGGACGCCACCATCGACGAACTCGCGAGTTTCTGCCGCCTCCTGGAAGACTGGAAGGCCGGCACGCCGCTGGACGAGATCCGGCGCAAACACAACGCCAAGCTTAGGAGTGTCGCGGAATGACCATCTACAACGCGCCGATCGCCGACTTCAAATTCGTGCTCAACGATCTCCTGGGCCTGGACAAATACGCCAACCTGCCCGGCTTCGAGGAGGTGTCCCCGGACCTGGTAGACGCCATCCTGGAGGAAGCCGGCAAGGTCGCGTCCGAGGTGCTGCACCCGATCAACCAGAGCGGCGACCTGGAAGGCTGCCACTGGAATGACGGCGTTGTCACCACGCCAAAGGGCTTCAAGGAAGCCTACGACCTCTATGTGGAAAGCGGCTGGGGCAGCCTGACGGCGAAGACCGAGCATGGGGGACAGGGCCTGCCGCAGACCATCGCCATCATGGTCTCGGAGATGATGATCGCCGCCAACTGGGGCTTCACCATGTATCCGGGTCTCACGAAGAGCGCCGTCGAGGCGATCGACGCCCACGCCTCGGACGAGCTGAAGCAGCGCTACCTGCCCAACATGGTCGCCGGCAAGTGGACAGGCACCATGAACCTGACCGAGCCCCATTGCGGCACCGATCTGGGCCTGATCCGCACCAAGGCCGAGCCGCAGGCCGACGGCAGCTATAAAATCAGCGGCACCAAGATCTTCATCTCGGCCGGCGAGCACGACCTGTCCGAGAACATCATCCATCTGGTGCTGGCCAAGATCCCCGGCGGCCCGGCCGGCACAAAGGGCATCAGCCTGTTCATCGTGCCGAAATTCCTGGTCAACGAGGACGGCTCGATCGGCGCGCGCAACGGCGTGAAGTGCGGCTCCATCGAGCACAAGATGGGCATCCATTCGAACGCCACCTGCGTGATGAACTATGACGACGCCACCGGCTACCTGGTCGGCGAGGTCAACAAGGGCATGCCGGCCATGTTCACCATGATGAACGAGGCACGGCTGTGGGTCGGCATCCAGGGCCTGGGCATCGCCGAGGTGGCCCACCAGAACGCCGTCGACTATGCCCGCGACCGGCTGCAGGGCCGCGCGCTCACCGGGCCGAAGAACGCTGACGGCCCGGCCGATCCGATCATCGTCCACCCGGACGTTCGCCGCATGCTGATGACAGGCCGCGCCTTCACCGAGGGTGCCCGCGCCCTGGCGGCCATCGCCGGCCTGCAGGTCGACCTGCTGCACCACCATCCGGACGAAGCCGTCAGGCAGAAGGCCGACGACTACATCGCGCTGATGACCCCGGTGATCAAAGCCTACTTCACCGACATGGGCGTCGACGTCGCCAGTCTCGCCGTCCAGACCTGGGGCGGGCACGGCTTCATCCAGGACAACGGCGTCGAGCAGTTCCTGCGCGACGGCCGCATCGCGCCGATCTACGAGGGCACCAACGGCGTCCAGGCCATGGATCTGGTCGGCCGCAAGCTGGGCATGAACGGCGGCCGCGCCATCCAGGCGTTCTTCGCCGAGGTCGGCCAGTTCATCAAGGAGAACAAGGCCGACGCCGTCCTCGGCCCGCTGGTCGGCGAGCTGGAAAAGGCGCTGGGCCGCCAGCAGCAGGCCACCATGTGGCTGATGCAGAACGGCTTGACCAATCCAGACAACGCCGGCGGCGCTTCGTCCGACTATCTGCGGCTGATGGCGCTGGTGGCCATGGGCCATGTCTGGGGCATGATGGCCAAGGCCGCCCAGGCCAAACTGGCCAGCGGCGCCGACAACCCTGCCTTCTACGAGCACAAGCTCATCACCGCCCGCTTTTTCTTCGAACGCATGCTGCCCGACACCGGCAGCCTGCTGAAAAAGATCGAATCCGGCAGCGAGTCGCTCATGGCGCTCCCCGCCGACGCTTTCTGACAATTCCGCATCCAAAGGATAGACCGATGGCAGACGCATTCATCTACGACACCGTCCGCACCCCGCGAGGTCGCGGCAAGAAGGACGGCAGCCTGCACGAGATCACGCCGATCAGCCTCACCACCCAGGTGCTCCAGGCGGTGCGTGACCGCAGCAACCTGGATACGTCACTGGTCGACGACGTGATCTGGGGTGTGGTCGATCCGGTCGCCGAGCAGGGCGCCGTGCTGCCCCGCGTCGCCGCGCTGAACGCCGACTATTCCGAGGATGTGGCCGGCGTGCAGGTCAACCGGTTCTGCGCCTCGGGCCTCGTCGCCACCAACCTGGCCGCGGCCAAGGTGATGTCCGGCCAGTCGGATCTGGTGATCGGCGGCGGCACCGAATGCATGTCGCGGGTGCCGATGGGCTCGTCGGGCGGCGCCTGGAGCATGGACCCGTCGGTGGCGATCAAGACGCATTTTGCGCCTCAGGGCATCGGCGCGGATCTCATCGCCACCAAGTACGGCTTCAGCCGCGACGACGTGGACGCCTACGCCGTCGAGAGCCAGAAGCGCGCCGCCCATGCATGGGAAAAGGGCTACTTCAAGAATTCCATCATGCCGGTGAAGGACATTCTCGGCCTGACCGTGCTCGACCATGACGAGCACATGCGGCCCGACACCACCATGCAGTCGCTGGCATCGCTCAAGCCGTCCTTCGTAGACATGGGCGAGCTCGGATTCAACACGGTCGCCCAGCTCCGCTATCCGGAGATCGAGAAGCTCAACCATGTCCACCATGGCGGCAACAGCTCGGGCATCGTCGATGGCTCGGCCGCCGTGCTGGTCGGCACCAGGGAAATCGGCGCCACCATCGGCAGGAAGCCGCGCGCCCGCATCCGCGCCTTTGCCGATGTCGGCTCCGAGCCCACCATCATGCTCACCGGCCCCTCCTTCGCGGCCGAGAAGGCGCTGAAGCGCGCCGGCATGAGCAAGGACGACATCGATCTATGGGAGCTCAACGAGGCCTTCGCCTCGGTGGTGCTGCGCTTCATGCAGGCGCTCGACATCCCGCACGACCAGATCAACGTCAATGGCGGCGCCATCGCCATGGGCCACCCGCTGGGCGCCACCGGCGCCATGATCCTCGGCACCGTGCTGGACGAACTGGAGCGGCGCGACCTGAACACCGCGCTCATCACCCTGTGCATCGGCGCCGGCATGGGCACCGCCACCATCATCGAGCGCGTCTGAGCGCCGGAATCGGGAGTACGACAATGACAGAAACCATCAAGTTCGAGGTCGATGACGACGGCATCGCCCTCCTCACCATCGACCTGCCCGGCCGGTCCATGAACGTGATCAACGCCGCGGTCTCGCGTGACCTGTCCGAGCTGATCGAGAAGGTCGCCACCGACCCGGCCATCAAGGGCGCGGTCATCACCTCGGGCAAGCCCGCGTTCCTTGCCGGCGCGGACCTGGACATGCTGGGTTCGCAGGCGGGCAGCGCCTCGGTCGCCGATATGTTCAAGGCCGCCTATGCCATGAACGGCCAGATGCGCCGCATGGAAACCTGCGGCAAGCCGTTCGCCGCGGCGATCAATGGCCTCGCCATGGGCGGCGGCCTCGAGATCACCCTCGCCTGCCACTACCGTGTCTGCGCCGACGATCCGAAGATCCAGCTTGCCCTGCCCGAGGTGAAGGTCGGGCTGCTGCCCGGCGGCGGCGGCACCCAGCGACTGCCGCGCCTGATGGGCGTGCAGCCGTCGCTGATGCTGCTGGTGAAGGGCGATTCCATAACGCCGCAGCAGGCGAAGGCCGGCAACGTGGTGCACGAGCTGGCGCCGCTGGCCGACATCGTCGCCCGCGCCAAGGCGTGGATCAAGGAGAAGGGCGACCCGGTGCAACCCTGGGACAAGAAGGGCTTCAAGGTGCCGGGCGGCGAAGGCGCCTTCAATCCGGGCATCGTCCAGACCTTCACCGGCGGCAACGCCATGGTGCAGAAGGAGACGCTGGGCAACTATCCGGCAGTCCAGGCGATCCTGTCCTGCGTCTATGAAGGCCACCAGGTGCCGATGGACGCCGCGCTCAGGATCGAGAGCCGCTACTTCACCAAGCTGATGATGGACCCGTCGTCGAAGGCCATGATTCGCTCGCTGTTCCTCAACAAGCAGGCCGCCGACAAGCTGGCCCGCCGGCCGCAGGGCGTCGACAAGTTCCAGGTCAAGACCCTGGGCGTACTGGGCGCCGGCATGATGGGCGCGGGCATCGCCTATGTCTCGGCCCAGGCCGGCATGAATGTGATCCTGCTCGACACCACCATCGAGGCCGCCGAGAAGGGCAAGGCCTATTCGCAGGGCCTGGTCGACAAGGGCGTGCAGCGCGGCAAGGTCAGCGCCGAGAAGGGCCAGGCCCTGCTGGCCCGCATCAAGCCCACCACCTCCTATGACGACCTGAAGGGCTGCGACCTGGTGATCGAGGCGGTGTTCGAGAGCCGCGACATCAAGGACGACGTCACCCGCAAGACCGAGGCGGCCATTCCGGGCCTGCCGGTATTCGCCTCCAACACCTCGACCCTGCCGATCACCGGTCTGGCGAAGAGCTTCTCACGTCCGCGGGACTTCATCGGGCTGCACTTCTTCTCGCCGGTCGACCGCATGCCGCTGGTCGAGATCATCATGGGCAAGGAGACCTCGCAGGAGACGCTGGCCCGCGCCATGGACTATGTGGGCCAGATCCGCAAGACGCCGATCGTGGTCAACGACAGCCGCGGCTTCTACACCTCGCGCTGCTTCGGCACCTATGTGGCCGAGGGCCTCGCCATGCTCGCGGACGGCATCGTCCCCGCGCTGATCGAGAACGGCGGCAAGCAGGCCGGCATGCCGGTCGGCCCGCTCGACGTGGGCGACGCTGTCTCCATCGAGCTAGGCTACAAGGTCCGCGAGCAGACCAGGAAGGACCTGGGCGACGCCTACAAGCCCGCGCCGGGCGACCACATCGTCGACAAGCTGATGGAGCTGGGCCGCCTCGGCAAGAAGGCCGGCAAGGGCTATTATGAGTATCCGGAAGGCGGGAAGAAGTTCCTCTGGCCCGGCCTGACCGAGAACTGGCCGTCCGCCGCCGACCAGCCCGACGTGGCCGAGGTAAAGAAGCGGTTCCTTTACCGACAGGCGGTGGAAGCCGCCCGCTGCCTGGAGGAGAACGTGCTGACCGAGCCCGCCGACGGCGATATCGGCGCCATCTTCGGCTGGGGCTTCGCGCCGTTCACCGGCGGGCCGTTCAGCCTGATCGACGCGGTCGGCGCCGAGGCGTTCGTGCGCGAATGCGACCGGCTGGCGCAGCAATACGGTGCCCGCTTCGCCCCGCCCCAGCTGCTGCGCGACATGGCGGCCAAGGGCGAGAGCTTCTATGGCCGCAAGGTGAAGGCGGCGGCGGAGTAGCACACACCATCATTGTCATCCCGGCGGAAGCCGGGACCCAGAAGGGGAAAGGGCCGCGCCCTGCGTTCCCCTGGGTCCCGGCCTTCGCCGGGATGACAAGCAATTTAGACCGCAGGGCGGTTTCTTGAGGGGAACATCGATGAACGGAAAAGCCGTTAAACTGGAAGTGAAGGATCAGATCGCTCACGTGATCCTGAACCGGCCCGACGCGTTCAACAGCCTCAACCCGGACTTCTGGGTGGAATTCCCGGCCGCGTTCGAGGCCATCGAGGCGCGTGATGACGTACGCGTGGTGGTGCTGTCGTCGACCGGCAAGCACTTCTGCGCCGGGCTCGACCTCAATTCGTTCAAGAGCCTCAACGCGCCCAGCGACGAGGACGAGGGCCGCAAGCGCGAGGCGTTCCGCCGGCACCTGCTCGACCTGCACGACCGGCTGACCCGAATCGAGAAATGCCGCTATCCGGTGCTTGCCGCCATCCAGGGCGCATGCGTCGGCGGCGGTCTCGACATGACCGTGTGCGCCGACATGCGGTACTGCACCAGGGATGCCTTCTTCGTCGTGCAGGAAGTGAATATCGGCATGGCGCCGGACCTGGGCACGCTGCAGCGGCTGCCGCGCCTGATCCCCTCCGGAATCGCCCGCGAACTGGCGTTCACCGGCCGCCGCATGTATGGCGACGAAGCGAAGGAAGTGGGGTACGTCAACCGGGTCTTCGACACACATGAGGAGATGATTGCGGCGGTGATGGACATCGCGCGGGGCATCGCCTCCAAGTCGCCGCTCGCCGTCCATGGCTCCAAGGAGTTGATGAACTATGCCCGCGACCACAGCGTGGCCGACAGCCTGAACTACGTGGCGATCTGGACCGCGGCGACCCTGGTTGGCGGACGCGACCTGCGCGAAGGTGTCGCCGCGTTCCGCGAGAAGCGCGACGCCAGCTTCGCCAACCTGCACCCCGTTGCCCACAACCGCAGGCCCCACGACGACTGACCGCGACTCGCGGGCGCTTCGCCTCGAGCCGGGCACGGACCCGCGCCGCTGGAGCCTTCTTTCGAGGCCGCCCGGCACGCTATTCGTCCTGCCTGCTCAACGCGTTGGCACGGTGCCTGCCAGGGCGATTCTTTTCGGTTGATCAGCGCGCATCCTTCGAGTCAGCATGACGGCGGTCAATGCGGCCATTCGTGGGCTAGGGGGTCTCGGATGCCATTCAAATCGATCGGTATCATTCTGCTTGTCGGGTTCCTGCTCGGCTTCAGCGCCGTGCCGTTTGCACAGATGCTGCACGAGGATCCGCCGCCGGAATACAGCCCTGTCACCGCCCATCTGAGCAGCGCCGGCGTCCGTTGACGCACGCCCTTCACGGCGCACCGCGAATCGGTTTCAGGTTCGCTGGATTTGGTGTGCCGGCCTTGCGGAAATCTCCACGATTCCCGTCCGGGCGCATGGCAGCAGCCTGAAAGGGCCTGCAAAACCGCTGTTACAGACATGGCTTTGCCCCATCTTTGCCGTTTTTTGAAGCCGAATGGCGTGACTCCTCTTGCGATTGGGGACATTTCGCGGCATGTTTGAACCGTGTGGGAGCCACGTGAAGTGCGGTTCCTTCGGCGATACGACGCCAACAGAACTCCTGTTGTCATGATTGGAGATCCCGAAGGCAACACCAAGCGCGAGGCGCGGGTGGCCGGAGAGAACGCACACTGACGGGGTTCAACGTTTAGCTATTTGCGAATTTGGTCAGCCCCTGTACGCGCACCGCCGTTTTGCCGGCCCAAGCACTATTGCGGTGAGGATCCGGAGAGCTATCGGCCCATAGCCGGATCCAATACTGGGGTTGCGGGGCGGCACAGTTAATTTTCTAGCTGTGCCGCCCCACTTATTTCCGGCCCATCCCGGGCGTCATCAAACCCCAGACACCGTAAAGCCCCAGACACCGTAAAGCCCCAGAGACTGTCAAACCGTCGGGCGCGCCCCTGTCGCGTCGTCCGTTCGACAAATCATCTATCAGAAATCGATGACGCTTATTCGCTGGCCAGCATCATGTTGCGTACCAGCGGATAGATCTGCGTCTGCCAGCGGCGACCGCTGAAGACGCCGTAGTGCCCCACGCCCGCCTGCATGTGATGACGCTTGCGGTAGGGACGCAGCTTGCTGCACAGATCCTGCGCCGCCATGGTCTGGCCGACGGCGCAGATGTCGTCGCGCTCGCCCTCGACGGTCAGCAACGAGGTGCGGCGAATCGCGGAAGGATCCACCTTCATGCCGCGCCATTCGAGCGTGCCCTGGGCCAGCCGCGCTTCCTGGAACACGCGCTGGACGGTCTCGAGGTAGAACTCGGCCGGCAAGTCGAGCACGGCAAAATATTCGTCGTAGAAGTTCTTCGTCGCGTCGGCCTTCTCGACGTCGCCGTTCACCAGATGGTCGAACAGATCGGTGTGCGCCTTGATGTGCCGGTCCATGTTCATGCTCATGAACGCGGTCAGCTGGACGAAACCCGGATAGACCCGGCGGCCGGCCCCGGCGAAGCCCGGCGGCACCCGCGAGATCAGGTTCTTCTCGAACCACTTGATCGAATGGGTGGTCGCCAGCTCGTTGACCTTGGTGGGGTTGATCCGTATGTCGATGGGGCCGGCCATCAGTGTCATGCTGAGCGGCTGGGCAGGATTCTCCGTCTGCGCCATCACCGAGGCGGCGACGAGGACCTGCACGCAGGGTTGGCAGACGGCGATAACGTGCGAGCCCGGGCCCATGTGCTCGAGGAACTGGATGACGTGGTCGACATACTCGTCGAAGCCGAACACGCCGGCGTCCTTCGGGACGTCGCGGGCGTTGTGCCAGTCGGTGATGTAGACATCGTTCTCCGGCAGCAGCGTCTCGACCGTGTTGCGCAGCAGGGTGGCGAAATGACCCGACAGCGGCGCCACCACCAGCACCCGGGGCTGGGCCGATTCGACGTCCTTCTTCCGAAAGTGCAGCAGCGTGCCGAACGGCGTCGCGAAGGCGGCCTCCTCGACCACCTCGACCTCGCTGTTGCCCACCGTCACCTTCTCTAGCTGGTAGGATGGTCGGCCGTGGGTAAGCTTGGTGCGGCCGAGCATCTCGAACGATGCGGATATGTTCCGGACGAAGTAGTTGTCGCCGAACCCGCTGGCGCCGAGCATGGATGCCGCGACTTGCGCAGCCGCGCGGAACGGCTCCATGAAGTCGGTCGTGGTTTGGTAGGCGAGGTAGATCATGCGCTCAGAAGCCGATCCGGTCAGACGTTTGGACAGCCCGCCGCAGGATGCGCCGAGGCCGCCGGAGCATCAGGCTAATGTATTTTTTGCTGCGCTGCGAGAGACTTCTGCACCCGCGAACATTCGTTACTTTGCCTCAATTGTGAGCATCAACGCTTAACATCTAGCCGCTCTCGCTAATATCTTTTCGCACTTGCACACGGAGCCGGAACCGCTCAGAATCGGTTATCGAAACGACGCATCGCACGGCGGCGCCGGCGGAGATGGAAGATGAGCAAGGCAACACTGACGATCAGCAGCAAGAACTACTCCTCGTGGTCGCTGCGCGGCTGGTTGCTGACCAAGATGGCGGGCCTGGACTTCAAGGAGGAGGTCCTGCCCGCCGATGATCCCTCCACCCGCGCCGAGCTTCTGTTGCTGTCACCCTCGTTCCAGGTGCCGCGGCTGACCCACAAGGGCGTCTCGGTGTGGGACACCCTCGCCATCGCCGAGTACCTGAACGAGATCAGTCCCGAGGCCGGGTTGTTCCCGTCCGATCCGATCGACAGAGCGCATTGCCGCTCCATCGCCGGCGAGATGCATTCCGGCTTCGCGAATCTGCGTTCGGCGCTGCCGATGAACCTGAAGGCGCGGTTTCCCGGCTTCAAGATCTGGGCCGGCGCACAGGCCGATATCGACAGGATCGTCACGATCTGGCGTGAGTGCCTGCTGGGCAATGGCGGGCCATATCTGTATGGCGAGTTGTCCATGGCCGATGCCATGTACGCGCCGGTCTGCACCCGCTTCAAGACCTATGACGTCAAGCTCGACAAGGAGTGCGCCGCCTACGCCCAGCGCATCCTGGCCTGGCCGCTGATGGTCGAGTGGACCGAGGCCGCCAAGGCCGAGCCCGAGGAACTGGAAGAACTCGACGTCGAGTTCTGACCCCCCCCAATTGCCGCCGGCCTGGCGAAGGTTTAGGCTGGCCCGGGGGACTACATGCAGCAACACCGCAAACTTCTAGTGATTGGTCTGGATGCGTTTGATCGCGCGCTCGCACAGCGCTGGATCGATGAAGGCGTGCTGCCCAACCTGGCGGCCCAGATGGCGGACGGCGTCGTGGCTGGCGTCCGCAATCCGGTCGGCATGGAATCCGGATCGCTTTGGCCGAGCTTCGCCTACGGATGCGATCCCAGCATGCACGGCCTCTATGACGGCATGCGCCATATAAGCCCCGAGACGTACCAGATCGGGCCCCGTCGCGCCGAGGACGTCCCCTTCCGCCCATTCTGGTCGCGCGTCGACGAGGCCGGCGGTAGATCCGTCGTGATCGACGCCGTCACGGCGCCGGACATCGGCCCCAAGCGCGGCATGCAGATCATCGACTGGTTCGCGCATGTGCCGGCGGAAAGCGGCGCCACGATGCGTTTGCGGACCCACCCGCCCGAATTCAGGCAGGTCCTGGAGCGGGACTATGGCCATGACCCGCTCGGCGGACACATGTGCGACTTCCATCAGCCTCGCACGGCCACCCAACTGCGCTGGTTTACCGACGCCCTGCTCCAGCGGGTGCGGGTCAAGCGCACATTGACGCTGGATCTGCTGGATCGGGACGCGTGGGACTTTTTCATGGTCACGTTCACGGACGGCCACTGCGCCGGACACCATTGCTGGCACCTGAACGACCCGTCACACGAGGAATACGACCCCGCGATCGCCGCGGCTGTCGGCAACCCGTTGAAGACCATTTACATGGCCATCGACGAGGCCTTCGGCGAGATCACGCGGAAGGCAGGGCGGGATGTGACTGTCCTGACCCTGATGAGCCAGGGAATCGGCACCGGCTACACCGGCCTGCGTCTGCTCGACCGGATTCTGGCGCGCCTCAACGGTGAGATGTCCGAGGCCCGCAACGGGACGATCGCGGGATTGCGCCGGGCCTGGCGCAAGCTGCCACTGTCGGTGCGCCACCGCCTGCGCCCGATGCACAATGCCGCCCGGAATTCCTTCTATCGCGATGGCTTCCTGCCCGCCCCGGAGAAACGGCGATGCTTTGAAACCCACTGCAACGAACGGACCGGCGGCATCAGGATCAATCTAGTGGGGCGGGAATCGCATGGCACCGTCCAGCCTGGCGCGGAATACGATGCGCTGTGCGAATGGCTGATCGCCCAACTCGGCGATGTACGCAACGACGAAACCGGCGAACCGCTGATCCGGCAAATCCAGCGTACACGCGATCTCTATGACGGTCCCTTGACCCATACCCTGCCGGACCTTCTGGTCACGTGGAACCGCCAGCGGCCGATTCGCGTGGTGTCGTCGCCGGCCATCGGCCGCCTGGTCCACCCGCATCCGACCATCCGCACGGGCGACCACCGTCCGCACGCGATGCTGCTGCTCAACGGTCCAGGCTACGCGCCCCGTCGGCTCAATGACAACGTCGACATCATCGACCTAGCCCCGTCATTGAGCGTTCTGCTTGGATTGCCGGCGACGGGATTTCAGGGGCAGGCCCATGCCGGACTCGCGCCGGGCGGCGATTGAGCCGACCCGCGCGAGTCCGATGACGGCTACTTGTTCCCGAACAGGCTCCGGTAGGCGCCGGCGCCGATGACGCCGCCGACGATCGGTGCCACCCAGAACAGCCAGAGCTGTTGCAGCGCCCAGCCGCCGGCGATGATCGCCGGGCCGGTGCTGCGCGCCGGGTTTACCGACGTGTTGGTGACCGGAATGCTGATCAGGTGGATCAGGGTCAGCGCCAGGCCGATGGCGAGCGGCGCGAAGCCCGCCGGCGCCCGTCCGTCCGTGGCGCCCATGATGACCATCAGGAAGCCCGCGGTCAGCACCACCTCGGCCACCAGGCAGGCGACCATGCCGTAGCCGCCCGGCGAGTTCTCGCCATAGCCGTTGGCGGCAAAGCCGCCAACCTCGAAAGCCGGCGCGCCGCTGGCGATGACGTAGAGAACGCCCGCCGCCGCGATGGCGCCGACCGTCTGCACCACGACATAGGGTGCGACGTCGCCCGCCGGACAGCGGCCGCCGGCCCACAGGCCGATCGTCACCGCCGGATTGAAATGGCCGCCGGAGACATGGCCCAGAGCATAGGCCATGGTCACCACGGTAAGGCCGAAGGCGATGGAAACGCCCGCCAGCCCGATGCCGACATCGTTGAACACGGCGGCCAGGATGGCCGATCCGCAGCCGCCGAACACGAGCCAGAACGTTCCGATAAACTCCGCGCTTAACTTCTTGAGCATGCCAGTCCCCTTTGCGAGCCCGGCCAGCCTCCCCCGAGGCCTTGGCGTCCGAGCGCGTGGTAGCATAGCACCCGCAGGATGGCAGAGTCAGAACAATCCGGGCAGAAGCTGGAAGCGTGCCAAGGTGTTAGCGGCCAAAGCGGTTCCGCGACCCCGTATGGTTCGAGGCTTGCCCATCTTCCTGGGCCTCAACTCGCCACGCTCGCCGCGCACAGGGGCCGCGGCGTCCGCCGGCGTTGCTTGCCGGCCGCCCGGTTGCTAGCCTGTATCGGCTAGGGGGGCACATGCCGCTGACCGACGATGCCAAGGTCCTGGTGATCGGGCTCGATTGCTTCGATCCGTCGCTGGCGCAGGCATGGATCAACGAAGGCCGGCTGCCGCGTCTGGCGGCGCTGATGGACGACTCGGTCACCGGCCGCGTGCGGAACCCGCACGGACTCGAGGCGGGCTCGGTCTGGTCCAGCTTCTCCTACGGCGCCGATCCGGGTGTGCACGGCATGACCGACGGCAGCCGCGATCGCCGCAAGGTTCTCGCCGGCAGTAATGGCGGCGCCGCGCCGACCCTGCGTCCGCTCTGGTCGATCATCGAGGACGCCGGCCGGCGATCGATCGTGATCGAAGCGCCGATCGTGCCCGACGGCGCCGAGCCGACGGGTATTCGTGTCGTCAACTGGTTCTCCCACCTGCCGCATGAGGGCGGCGCGAGGCGCGTCCTGACGACGCATCCGCCCGCGTTGCGCGAGACCCTCGAACGCGACTATGAAGGCGACCCGCTGGATCGACGGATGTGCGACTTCTATCAGCCCCGCACCGCCGCCGAACAGGTCTGGTTCCGCGACGCCCTGATCCAGCGGGTGCGAACGAAGACGGCATTCGCCATCGACTTGATGCGCCGGGAGCCTTGGGACTTCTTCTTCGTCGGTTTCGAGGACGCCCACTGCGCCGCGCATCACTGCGCCCACCTCATCGACCCTACAGGTGACGATGTCCGGATCGCCGCGCAGATCGGCAACCCGTTGCGGACGCTCTACGCGGCGATGGACGAGGCTATCGGCGAAATCGTCGGCGCTGCCGGGCACGACACCACCGTGCTGGTCTTCATGAGCCACGGCATCGAGCCGGCCCATACCGGCCTTCGCCTGCTTGATCGCATTCTCGCGAAGCTGAACGGTGAACTGGACGAGACCCGGAACAACCTGCTCACCCGGGCACGCGCCGCCTGGCGGGCGATTCCCGCGCCCATGCGCCGGATGTTGCGTCCGCTGCACCACGCGGTCAAGGAGCCGCTCTACGGCGACGGGTTCCTGCCTGCCGACGCGAGGCGCAAATGCCGCGAGGTTTATACCGGAGAGCGCGGCAGCGGCATCCGGATCAACCTGGCGGTACGCGATCCGGGCGGCATCGTCCAGCCCGGGGCTGACTACGAGGCCTATTGCGAGTGGCTGATCGAGGAGGTCGGCGCGGTACGCAACGACGGCACCGGCGAAAAGCTGGCCAGCGACATCGTCCGCATGCGCGATCACTACAGCGGCCCCATGGCCGACACGCTGCCGGACCTGCTGGTCACCTGGAACCGGCATGCGCCGATCCCGTCGGTGTCGTCGCCCGCTATCGGCCGCATCCGGCATCCACACCCGTCGATCCGCACCGGCGACCACAGCCCGGACGGGCTGTTCATGCTGGCCGGCCCGGGTTTCGCGCCGCGCCGTCTCAATGACGACGTCCCGGTCATCGACCTCGCCCCGTCGATCGCGGCGCTGTTCGGCGTGCAGTCGGCAGCCTTCCAGGGACGGGCGCTGGAGCAGCTGGCGCCCGCGCGGTAACGCAGGCAAAAAAGAGGCGCCGTAAGGCGCCTCTTTCTCACCGGATTGAACGAGGCGGGCCGGGTCCCGCGCCCCCATCTGCCGCTAGCCAGTTTGCCGGCGGCGTCGATTCATGTAAACCGCATTGCCGAGAGGACCATCGTCGCGGCGACGACGTGCGCAAGGCGCAAAATGGCCGGAAATCGGACCCATAGACCCCCTCCGAAGACTCGGATCATTTCAAATTTGAAACAAAATACCGAATCTCAGGTGCCAATAAAACACAATTCGACCACAATTGGAACCAGTTTCGCCGAAAGCGCGTGCCCCTCACGCCAATTTTACAATTTCAGGTTGTCCGGTGTGAAGGCGGCGAAGGTGCGCGCGATCTCGTCCGGCGTCGCCCCGCCAAGCGGTGCGATGATGTGGGTGTGGATGCCGGTCTCGGCGCACCATCGGAGCCGTTCGCGGCACTCCGCCTCGCTGCCGATGATGGCAATCTCGTCCACCATCTCGTCGGAAATCGCGCCGGTGGTCTTGTTGCGGTCCTTCTGCGCCCAGCCCTCGCGGATCACCGCGGCGGCGTCTTCGTAACCGGCCCAGGCCAGGAAGTTGTTATAGACCGGCGTGGCGTAGTACGGCGCGAACGCGGCACGGAACCGGGCGCGGGCGCTGTCCTTGTCGTCGGTCACCAGCACCATGTGCCGGTTCACCACTTCGACCGAGTCCGGATCCTTGCCCGCGCGGCGGGCGCCGATCTTGACGTGTTCGATCATTTTCGGCAGCGCGCGCTTCGGCCACAAATTAAAGATCACACCGTCGCTGAACTCGGCCGCCGTCTCGATCATGCCCGACCGCAGCGCCGCCATGTAGACCGGCACCGGTATATCGAGCTTCTGCTGGATGTAGCCGTGGCTGCGCAGGGTCTCCAGGTCGAAGTTGGACTTCTCGCCCGCCAGCATGGACTTCACCATGATCGCGGTTTCCTTGACGCGGGTGACCGGCTTTTCCAGCGGCACGCCATGCCAGCCATCCATCATGTTCTGGCTCGACGCGCCCAGGCCCATGACGAACCGGCCGGGCAGGATCTGGCCGAGCACATTGGCGGTGGCGGCCAGCACGGCCGGCGTGCGGGTGAATACCGGTGTGACCGCGACGCCGAGGCGCAGGCGCCTGGTGTGATGTGCGATGGCCGCCGTGGTGGTCAGCGAATCAGGCGCGCCGCCGTCGCCGAACCAGGCGTCGTCATAGCCGTTGTCCTCGGCCCATCTGACCCGCTCGACGGTGTCCTGAACCTTCGGCCCGCCGGGCAATGTGACCGCGATGCGTTGCTTGAGCGCCATGTCCCCACTCCATCCGTTTCTCGCTCGCGAAACTAGTGTTTTCGCGGGCAGATGGCCATGGGGAAATGGCGGCTGTCAGCGGGTCAGTGCACCCGCCGGCGGGCAATGGCGCGGACCGCCACGGCCTGGGCGCCGTGCTCGCCGACGACCTCGGAGAACACCACTTCCTGGCCGGCTTCCAGGTTCTCGAACCCGCCCTCGGCCACGCTGTCGCGGTCGAAGTACAGGTCTCGGCCGCCCGGCCCGGCGATCAGTCCGTAGCCTTCGTAGGGATAGATCTTGGCGATGATCCCCGGCGGCAGCGCCTCGCGGTGCTTGGTGCGCAGCTGGCGCTTGCGCATGGCGTCCTGCAGCTGGCGCTTGGCCGCCGCGAAGGCGTCGTGTATGGCGTTGTAGACGTCCGAGTGCGACCGCTTGTGACCCGGATCCTTGCTGACGACCACGTCGCCGCCGCCGGGCAGGGTCACATGGATGCGGACGTAGTAGGCGTTGCCCTTCTGGTGATGCTGATGGGGTTTGTCGATGACCACGCGGCATGAGGTGATCCGGTGGTAGAAGTGCTCCAGCTTGGAGGCTTCCTGTCGAACGCGGGCCGCCACGGTTTCGGAAGGCTCCAGACCTTCAAAGGCGATCTCCAGCGGTATCTCCATGACGCACTCTCCTTCTTTCGTACTAAAGAACTCTCTATCCCTTCGTGCCTCCGGCGGCGCCGTTCGTTCCCGGCGCCGGACTTATAATCATGCGCCTCCTACGCGCTCTTCTCCAGATCGAGAATGAGCGCCATGAGGAACCTCGCCGCCTCGCCGCCGGTGACCACGCGGTGATCGAATGTCAGCGACATGGGCAGCACCGGATGGACCGCGACGCCGTCGCCGTCGGGCACCACCTTGCGCACGATCCGGCCCGCGCCGGCGATGGCGACCTGCGGCGGCACGATCGCCAGATGCGCGTGCCGTCCGCCGAGGGTGCCGAAATTCGACAGGGTGATGGTCTGTCCCTTCAGGTGCTCGAGCGGAATCTGCCGCGAGCGCACGGCGGCCTTCAGCGCCTCGAGTCCGCGCTTGAGATCGTCGACGGGACGGTTGGCGATGTCGTTGAGCACCGGCACGAACAGACCGCCCTCGGTGTCGACCGCGATGCCGAGATGCACCTCCGGATGGATCAACAGCCGCTCGCCCGCCGCGTCGTACCAGGCGTTGAGGCCGGGCGACGCGGCGACGCCGGCCGCCATGGCGCGCACCAGCCGCATGGTCACGTCGGTGTCCTCGGCCCAGCCGTGGATGTCGGCCTCGTCCATGATCGTCGCGGGCACCACCGAGCGCCCCGACGCCGTCATATTGCGCGCCATGGCCCGGCGCACGCCGCGCACCTTCTGCCATTCCAGGTCGGGTTTCGCAGGACTTTGCCCGGCGGCGGCTGACGCGGCGGCCTCCACATCCTCGCGGGTCACCTGGCCATGGCCGCCGGTCGGCGCGACCATCGCGAGGTCGACGCCCAGGTCGCGGGCAAGCGCGCGAACGGCCGGCGTGCACTTGATCACGTCGCCGCGCGCCACCGTTGCCTGGGGCTGCGCGGGCCTGGCGGCGATGGGTGCGGCGGGCGCGACGCTGCCGACCACGGTGCCCGTGTCGGCGCCGATCTCCTGCTCGATGTCGACCAGGTCGGCGCCGACGGCGACCGTGTCGCCGGTCTGGGCGAACAAGGCCTTCACCCGTCCGGACCAGGGCGACGGCACCTCGACCACGGCCTTTTCCGTCTCCACAGACACCAGCGGCTGGTCGGCGACCACATGGTCGCCCTCGCCCACATGCCAGGAAACGATTTCGGCCTCCTGCAGGCCCTCGCCCAGATCGGGCAGCTTGAACAGGCTCATTGGTAGTTCACCGTTTCTCGGGCCGCCCTGAGGATGCGGGCGACGCTGGGCAGGTACAGATCCTCCATGCGCGGCAGGGGCATGACGGTGTCCCAGCCCGCCACCCGGCGCACCGGCGCCGTCAGCGACAGCAGGCCCTTGTCGGCGAGCCGCGCGGCGATCTCGCCGCCGAAGCCGCCGGTCAGCGCCGCCTCGTGGACGATGACGCAGCGTCCGGTCTTGCCGACCGAGGCGAGGATGGTCTCCTCGTCGAGCGGCTTGATGGTGGCGACGTCGATCACCTCGGCATGGATGCCCTCCTCTGCCAGCGCATCGGCGGCGGCTAGGGTCTCGCGGGTCATCGCGCCCCAGGTGACGAGGGTGATGTCGGTGCCTTCGCGCAGCACGAAGCAGCGGTCGAGTTCGGCGGCTTCGCCGTCGTCGTCCACCTCCTCCTTCACTGCGCGGTAGAGGCGCGTCGGCTCGAGGAAGATCACCGGGTCCGGGTCGCGGATGGCAGCAAGCAACAGGCCATAGGCTTTGGCCGGCGAGGACGGGATCACCACCCGCAATCCCGGCATATGGGCGAACATGGCCTCCATGCTCTCGGAGTGATGCTCCGGCGCCTTGATGCCGGTACCGGTCGGCATGCGCAGCACCATGGGGCAACTCAGGCGGCCGCGCGTGCGGTTCCTGAGCCGCGCGGCGTGGTTCACGATCTGGTCGACTGCCGGATAGACGAAACCCATGAACTGGATCTCGGCGACCGGGCGGAAACCCTGGGCGGCGAGCCCGACCGACATGCCGGCGATCAGCCCTTCGGCGAGCGGCGTGTCGCGCACCCGTTCCGGGCCGAAGCGGGCGAGCAGGCCGTCGGTGGCGCGGAACACGCCGCCGTCCTTGCCCACGTCCTCGCCCAGCACCAGCACCAGCACGGTGGGATCATCCTGCATCGCCCGCGCCTGCGCCATGGCGACCGCCTCGACCAGGGTGATCTCAGCCATCGCTGTCCTCCACCATGCGGCGCTGCTCCGCCAGCGATGGCGGCAGTGTCTCGTAGAGGTGATCGAACATCGCCGCCGGCTCCTGCGGCGGCATGGACAGGTAGTCCTCGACAGCGGCATCGACCTGGGCGCGGACGTCGCGGATCAGTTCTTCCTCGTCGGCCTTGGTCCACCAGCCGCGGCCAACCATGTAGTTGCGCAGCCGCAGGACGGGTTCCTCCTGCCAGCGGGCGCTGACCTCGGTATCGTCGCGGTAGCGGCGGGAGTCGTCGGCGGTGGTGTGGTCGCCCAGCCGGTAGGTGAGCGCCTCGACCAGTTGCGGCCTGCCTTGGCGCGCCTCGTCCATGGCGCGGGATACGGCGTCACGCACCGCGACGACGTCGTTGCCATCGACCCGCGACCCAGTGATGCCGGCGGCCACAGCCTTCTGCGCCAGGGTCGCGGCGGCGGTCTGCATCCGGGTCGGCTCGGAGATCGCCCACTGGTTGTTGTTGATGACGAACACGGCCGGCAGGTTCCACACGCCGCAGGCGTTGATCGCCTCGTAGAAATCGCCTTTCGAGGTGGCGCCGTCGCCGAGGATGCAGACGGCGACCCTGGGCTGCTTGCGCAGCTGGAACGCCATGGCGACGCCGACCGTGTGCGTCGCCTGGCTGGCGACCGGGATGGCGACGGGGAAATCCTCGCGCGGGCCGGCGAAGTCGCAGCCGCGCTCGTCGCCGCTCCAGTATTGCAGGATCTCCGTCATGGTGACGCCGCGCCACAGCATGGTGCCGTGGTCGCGGAAGGCGGGCAGCAGCACGTCGTCACTGTGCATGGACGCACCGACACCGACCGAAACAGCCTCTTGTCCGAGCGAGGATGCATAGGTGCCGAGGCGTCCCGTGCGTTGCAGCGACACGGCCTTCTGGTCGAACGTGCGGGTCAGCACCATGGCACGGTAGAGCGGCACCAGCCGGTCGCGCCCGTCGAGAGTCTCGGGCAACGGCGCGATGGCGGCGCCAGCCTTGTCGAGATAGCGCAGCAATGGCCAGTAGCGGGCGGGATCCAGTTCGGGCGGGCCGATATCGCCTTCGGCCCTCATGCGGCGCTCTCGCACCGCGCGGTGGTTAAATTGCTCGTACTGAACGCACAATTTTTCCCCATGACTCTGATAATGGGGTGCGGGCAGGGAAAAACAACCCCGCGCGCCCGTGCCGGGCAACGGCGAGAGCCCGGCGTTCCCGGCAAGAATCCGAGTGTCAGCGATCCCGCCGTGCGCTAGCGTCTTGGCGGGGGAAATGGAAACGGGGTCATGCGTTGAAGGCGATGATGCGCATACTGCCCGCGCTGCTGGTCGCGGCGACGCTGATCGCTTGCGGGAAACAGGAGGAAAGACCCGCGGGCGCCGCGGCGGTCGACGAGGCGCGCCTCGTCAACGCCGACCTGGAGCCCGGCAACTGGATGAGCACGGGCCGCACCTATTCGGAGCAGCGCTACAGCCCGCTCGACAAGATCCACACCGCGACCGTCCCGAAGCTGGGCCTCGCCTGGTACCACGACCTCGACACCACGCGCGGCATCGAGGCGACCGCCATCGTCGTCGACGGCGTGATGTACACCACCGGCGCCTGGAGCGTGGTCTATGCGCTCCACGCCAGCACCGGCAAGCTGCTGTGGACCTACGATCCGGAAGTGCCGAAGGAATGGGGCGTCCACGCCTGCTGCGACGTGGTCAATCGCGGCGCGGCGGTGTGGAAGGGAAAGGTGTTCGTCGGCACACTCGACGGTCGGCTGGTGGCGCTCGACGCGGGAACCGGCAAGCCGGTCTGGGACGTCAGCACCATCGACAAGACCAAGCCCTATACCATCACCGGCGCGCCGCGCGTCGTGAAGGGCAAGGTGATCATCGGCAACGCCGGCGCCGACTATGGAGTGCGCGGCTACGTCAGCGCCTATGAAGCCGACACCGGCGCGCTGGCCTGGCGCTTCTACACCGTGCCAGGGCATCCGGCGGACGTCTTCGACACCGACATCCTGAAGGAGGCCGCCCAGACATGGGACGGCGAGTGGTGGACCATGGGCGGCGGCGGCACCGTCTATGATTCCATGGCCTACGATCCCGAACTCAACCTGCTCTATGTCGGCGTCGGCAACGGCTCGCCGTGGAACCAGCAGATCCGCAGTCCGGCGGGCGGCGACAATCTGTTCCTGGCGTCGATCGTCGCGCTCAACCCGGATACCGGCGCCTATGTGTGGCACTACCAGACCGTGCCGGGCGAGACCTGGGACTACACCGCCACCCAGCACATGATCCTGGCCGACCTGACCATCGACGGGCAGGTGCGCAAGGTGATCATGCAGGCGCCGAAGAACGGCTTCTTCTACGTGCTGGACCGGGCGACCGGCGCGTTCATCTCGGCGAAGAACTTCGTGCCGGTGACCTGGGCCAAGGGGATCGATCCGAATACCGGCCGGCCGATCGAGGCCGAGGGTGCGCGCTACAAGCTGAAGCCGGCGCTGGTCTCGCCCTCGCCGCTGGGCGCCCACAACTGGCAGCCCATGGCCTACAGCCCGAAGACCGGGCTGGTCTACATCCCGGCCATGGAGCTGGCGTCGCTGTACAAGACCGCCGACCCGTTCGACATGTACCCCGGCCGCTACAACACCGGCACCGACATGGTGATCGCCTCGCTGCCCGACGACGAGGCCCAGCGCAAGGCGCTGAAGCCGCTGCTGAAGGCGCGGCTCGCGGCATGGGATCCGGTGACCCAGAAAGAGGTGTGGAGCGTCGCCTACGATTCACCGTGGAACGGCGGCCTGCTCGCCACCGCCGGAGGCCTGGTGTTCCAGGGCACCGCCGACGGCAGGCTCGTCGCCTACAAGGCCGACAACGGCAGCAAACTGTGGGAGGCGCCGGCGCAGACTGGCGTCATGGCCGCGCCGATCGCCTACGAGGTGAACGGCGAGCAATATGTGAGCGTCATGGCCGGCTGGGGCGGCGCCTTCGGCATCGGCGCCGGCTACTTCGCGCCCGAGTCCACGCGGTTCCGCAAGGCGCGGGTGCTGACCTTCAAACTGGGCGGCACGGCGAAACTGCCGCCGCTCAACACGACGCCGCCACCGCCGCCCGACCCGCCGCCGCAGACCGCGACCGAAGAGACCCTCGCCCATGGCCGCGCGGTATTCCACCGCTTCTGCCACGTCTGCCACGGCGACAAGGCCATCGGATCGGGCGTGGTCCCCGACCTGCGCTGGTCGGCCAGCATGAAGACCAGGGAAGCCTGGCACGCCGTCGTCATCGACGGCACCCTGAAGGAAAACGGCATGGCCGGCTTCAGCCAGCAAATCAGCGGCGACGATGCGGAGGCGATCCGCGCCTATGTGATCCGGCGCGCGCATCAGACGAAGGATGGGAAGGGCTGAGCGCTTCCACCACGGAAGGAGAAGTTATCAGTGCGAGAACAACTTTCACCGTGTCCCTGAGCTTGTCGAAGGGCCTTGCACTAAAGCTGATGCAGGCCCTTCGACAAGCTCAGGGACACGGTGAAATTTAAGTATTACATATACTATCGTCTGCAACAGGCTGAGCGAACTTGGGAAGCGACTCTGCCTTGAGGTTCGATAACCTCACCAGTTCATCCCAGTCGCGCTTCATCAACGCTTCCTTCTTTCGACGGGTCCAGCCCTTGATTTGCCGTTCCGCGTCACGGGCTTCGTCACGCGTCGCGAAATACTCGGAGAAGAAGAGGTCTACCGGCCGGCGCCTTTTCGTATAGACGCACTTGATACCGTTCTGATGTTCAGCGAAACGCTTCTCGATATCGTCAGTCTGCCCGGTGTAATACGAGCCGTCGCTGCACCTCAGGATGTAGACCCAGAACGACATATGGGTGAGCGCTTGGGGGCTGCCGCGTTATCGCAACAGCCCCATTGCGGTTCAGTTGTACCGGCCGATCACCGAGATCGCCGACACGTTCGAGTGCGGCGCGCCGCCCAGATTGTGGGTGAGGCCAAAGGTCGGGTTCTTCAACTGGCGGGGGCCGGCGCGGCCCAGCAGCTGGAGATAGACCTCGTAGACCATGCGCAGGCCCGAGGCGCCGATCGGGTGGCCGAAGCACTTCAGGCCGCCGTCGATCTGGCACGGCACCGGGCCGTCGGCATCGTAGAAGCCGTCCATGACGTCCTTCACCGCCTGGCCTTCGGCCGAGATATAGAGGTCTTCCATGGTCACCAGTTCGGTGATCGAGAAGCAGTCATGCACCTCGATCATGCTGAGTTCCTTGCGCGGATCCTTGATGCCGGCTTCCTCATAGGCCTTCTTCGCCGCCACGCGGGTGGTAGCGAAATGGCTGCCGTCCCAGGTGTTGAAGGTGCTCTCGACGCCGTCCGACAGGCAGAGCTGCAGCGCCTTGATGGAGACGATGTCATGCTTGCCGAGAGCCTTGGCGATCTCCGGCGTGGTGACGATGGCGCAGGCCGAGCCGTCGCTGACGCCGCAGCAATCGAACAGGCCCAGCGGCTCGGCGATCATCTGCGCGCCGAGGATGGTTTCCATGGGCACCGGCTTCTGCAAATGCGCCTTGGCGTTCTTGGCGCCGTTCTGGTGGCTCTTCCACGAGACGTGGCCGATGGCCTCCTTCAGGTCCTTGGCGCTGACGCCATGCTTGGCCGAGTACGCCGTGGCCAGCTGCGCGAAATTGCCCGGCGCCGAGCCGTTCGGCACCCACAGGTCCGGCAGCGGGCCGCGCGAGCCGGCTGGCAGGCCGCCATAGCCGGTGTCTTTCAGCTTCTCGACGCCCAGCGCCAGGGCGATGTCGCAGGCGCCCGACGCGACCGCGTAGGTCGCGCCGCGCAGCGCCTCGGTGCCCGTGGCGCACATGTTCTCGACGCGGGTCACCGGGATGCTGGACAGCCGCAGCGCCGTCGACAGCGGCAGCGCCGACGCGCCCACATGCACCCGGTCGAAGGCGGTGCCGAACCAGGCCGCCTCGATCTGGTTCTTCTCGATGCCGGCGTCGGTGAGCGCCTCGTTGAACGCCTCGACGATCAGATCCTCGGCGTTCGCGTCCCAGCGCTCGCCGAACTTGCTGCAACCCATGCCGATGATGGCAACCTTGTCGCGAATTCCCCGTGCCATGTTCAGGCCTCCTTGCCTGTTGAAACCGGAGCCGCCTTCCAGAAATAGCGGCGGTAACCCCTGTCGTGATCGTAGTCCTTGATGCGGAACATCATCTTCAGCGACGAACCGACCTCGATCTGCCCCGCGTCAGTGTCGGTGAAACCCATCAGCACCCTGCCGCCGGTCTCGAACTGCACCTGGCCGTAGAAGAACGGCGGGCTCGGATTGTAGGACAGCCAGTCCGCGGTGAATGACATAACCCGCGCCGGGCTGTCGGCAAACGAATAGGGCTCCTGCGTATCGAGCGCCTGGCAGTTCGGGTTGACGCAGTAATGGGTGCGCGGGAACTGCACCGTGCCGCAGACCGTGCACTTGCCGCCAGTAAAGCCGGTGACCATATCCTTGTTGCGGTACTCGCTCGACAGCGCGGTCTTGTTGTCGACCTCGCCGCGCATGCCCCAGTCCAGCTTCACATTGTCCTGGAAGGACAGGAACTTCATGTAGTCGTCTTCCCTGCGGCCCCGCGCCAGCGCGCCGGAGACGCCGTCGCGTTTCGGCAGCTTCGTGATCGCGTCGGTCACTTCCAGCAGGATGGCGTCGGCGCCCTGGCCGAACGAAGCGACCAGGATCATGTCGCCCGGTTTGGCCTTCTCCAGCGCCGCGACCAGCATCAGCAGCGCATGCGCCGCGCCCGTATCGCCGCAGACCTCGCCCATGGTGTCGGCGACGGCCTCGGCCGGGATGCCGAAATCCTTGGCGATCTTCTCGGGAATGCCCTTCATGGTGCAGGGCATGACGAAGCGCGCGATTTTCGCGCCCTCGACGCCGACCTTCGCCAGCACCGCCTTCACCGCCTGCGGCACGATCTTCGAATAGCCTTCCTCGCGGATCCAGCGCTCTTCCCAGCCATAGTCGAATTCCTGGCCTTCGCCGCGGAAGTGGTCGACGAAGTCGGTGGTGACGGTGTAGCTGCCGACCAGTTTGGCAATGATGTTGCCGGTGCCGACTGTGAGCGCCGCGGCGCCGTGGCCGAACTGCATCTCGCCCGACGAGGCCGGCCGGGCCTTGCGCGCGTCGGCGGCGGCCAGCAGCGTGTCGCCCTCGCCCGCGCTTCTCAGTGCCGTGATCAGCGCCGACGTGCCGGCGCGCTGGGAGCCGGCGATGTCCAGCGACGAAATGCCATGTTCGAGGTTGAGCGCGGCGCTGATGACGCCGGCATTCTGGCGGTCGAGGAACGGCAGGGTCGTCGAGGCGAAGAACACGCCGCCGATGTCCGAGCGTTCACGCCCGGTCAGGCAGTCGCGCGCGGCCTCGACCGCCATGGTGATGGCGTCCTCGTCCCAGTTGCACATGGAGCGTTCGCCCTTGGCCATGCCGCGCAGGCCGGGCATTGCCCATTTGTGCGCGGCCGCGATGCTGGCGCGGTTGAGGCGCAGCCGCGGAATGTAGGCGCCGAACGCCGTGATACCCGTGGTCACCGACACAGTCTCCCCTTGTTCCCATCCGGTAAGCGCGCAGTTTAATGGGGCACGGGCACGGCCTACAAACTAAAACGACGGATCAGGCGGTGGCGCGGTGAATGTTCTCCACCCTTGCATCGAGCTGGATACGAAGCTGGCGGGACAGCTCGGCCTTGCCGAACGGTTTCCTGAGCAGCGCGAAGGGCTTTTCCAGCTTCTTGTTCCGCTCCATGGCGTCTTCGGTATAGCCGGACATCAGCAGGATGGCGCATTGCGGGAACGCCTCGTGCACCTCCTGGGCGAACTGGATGCCATCCTTGCCGTGGGGCTGCAGCACGTCGGTCAGCAGCAGGTGCGGGCGCAGGCCTTCGTCGAGCATGGTCTGGGCCTCGCCGGCGCTCGGCGCCTGGCGGACCACGTAGCCCAGCGCCTTCAGGGTGCCGACGATGACGATGCGCACCTCCTCGTCATCCTCGACGACGAGGATGGTCTCGCCGTCGCCCTGGATCACGGTCGACGAGGAATCCTCGTCCTCCAGCGCCCGCGACACGGCGTGGATCGCGCGCGGCAGATGCAGCAGCACGGAGGTGCCCTGCCCGATCTCGCTCTTGATCCCGATATGACCGCCCGACTGCTTGACGAAGCCGTAGACCATGGACAGGCCGAGGCCGCTGCCGCGGGTGGAATCCTTGGTGGTGAAGAACGGCTCGAAGGCGCGGTCGAGCACCTCGGGCGCCATGCCCGTGCCGGTGTCGCGCACCGTGATGACGACGTAATCGCCGGGGGACAGGGTCGGGTGACGCATGGCAGCGATGTCGTGGAGCGTCTCGTTGGACGTCATGATCGACAGCGTGCCGCCCTCCTTCATGGCGTCGCGGGCATTGATCGCCAGGTTGAGCAGCGCGTTCTCGAGCTGGGCCGGATCGACCAGTGCGTCCCACACGTCGGGCGCCAGCTCGTTGTCGATGCGGATATGCGGGCCCAGCGTCCGGGTCAGCAGCTCGCTCATGTCGGCGACCAGCCGATTGATGGAGGTGGATTCGGGGCGCAGGAGCTGCTTGCGCGAGAACGCCAGCAGCCGCTGGGTCAGCTCGGCGCCGCGTCCGACCGCCTTGAGCGCCGCGGCGACGTAGCGGTCGACGGCGGGATCTTCCGCCACCACCTCGCGCAGGAACTCGATGTTGCCCTGCACCGCCATCAGCAGGTTGTTGAAATCATGGGCCAGGCCGCCGGTGAGTTCGCCCACGGCCTGCATCTTCTGCGCCTGCAGCAGCTGGCGCTCGATCTCGCGCTGTTCGGTGAGATCCTCGCCCGAGCCGAGCACGCCGACCACATAGCCGCTCTGGTCGCGGATGCGCGCCAGGCTCCAGCCGATCACCCGGCGCTGGCCGTTCTGGCCGCGGATCGTGTTCTCGAAATACGGTTTCTCCTCGCCGTCGCCGGCGACGATCTCGGCGAAGGCGCGCTTGGCCTCCTGCCGGTCGGCCGGATCGACCAGGGTGTCGAACCAGTTCTGACCGACAAGCTCCTCCTCGGCGTAGCCGGTGACCTCGGTGCCCTTGCGGTTGAACCGGGTGACCTTGCCCTGCCGGTCGAGGGCCAGGATCACCGAGGCGGCCACGTCGAGATATTGCTCGGCGCGGGCCTTCTCGCGGTGCAGGTCCTCGGTGGCGACGACACGGTCGGTGATATCGATGACGACGCCTTCCAGTGCCTGGACCTCGGACTTGCCGGTGATAAGCGGCGTGCCCTGCTGCATCAGCCACTTCACGTCGCCCTTGCGGGTGATGACCCGGAAGCTGACCTGGAACGGCCGGTTCAGATTGATCGCCTCGAGGATCTCGCGGCGCACCCGCTTCTCGTCCTCGGGATGCATCATGGTGGCGAACGCAACCATGCGGTTCTCGATCAGCGCTTCCGGCGGATAGCCCAGCACCTCGAAACAGCCCTTGGAGATGATCTCCATGGTCCAGAACGGATCGTGGCGGCAGCGGAACGCGAAGCCGCCGGGCAGATTGTCCATCAGCGTGACCAGCCGCCGCTGGCTCTCGCCCAGAGCCTTCTCGGCCTCGCGCTGGGCGGTGATGTCGACGCAGGATGCGATGGCGCCGATTGGCGTGCCCTCGGGCGCGCGCACCAGGCTGGCCGACACCTGCACCACCCGCACCGAGCCGTCGAGCCGCGACGCGTTGGTGACGCCGATCCAGCGGCCGGTGTCGATCAGCGTCTGCCAGATGCGCACCGCCTCGCCCGGCTTGCCCCACAGCGCCTCGGTGCGCTGGCCGGTCAGGTTCTCGGGATCGCCATAGCCGAGCATGTCGGCGAACGCGGCGTTGGCGTAGGTCACCACGCCCTGCAGATCGAACATGGCAAGCGGGCTGAGCGCCGACGCCATGGCGGCGTGGCGGATGCGCGCCTCCTCCTCCATGTTGCGTTGCTGGGTCACGACCTCGGTGATCATCACCAGCCCGGCGACGTCGCCGCCCTGCTCACGCAGCGGCTGGACTTCCCAGCGCAGCCGCTCGCGCCGGCCGTCGGCGCGCAGAAACACGTCTTCGGACTCCAGGGTCTCGCCAGCGAGACAGCGGACATGCACGTCCGCCCAGAGCGCCTCGGTGTCAGGCATAATATCGTAGAGCCGTTCGCCGATCACGTCGCGGTCGCCCAGTCCGTATTCGTGGCGCCAGCGGTCGCTCAGTCCCAGGAACCTGATGTCCCGGTCGACGACGGCGATGGCGGCAGGCGTGTGACTGACCAGCGCCTGGGTCAGCTGACGCAGGCTGGAAGCCTCCTCGGCCAGGTTCCAATAGGCCGCGACAGGGGGCAGCACCTTTTCAAGAAGGCCCCGCCGTTTCATGGTCTTCGCCCCCAAGCGCCCATGTTCATGTCCAAATCGCCCAGGCGGCTGTTATGAAATCCGCCGCGAAGCATCGAGCGCCGACGCAGTGCCGATCCGGCGCATGATGTCCGGCAGCGCCACCGGACGGCTGAAATAAAATCCCTGGGCATAGTCGCAGCCAAGGGTCATCAACGTATTGGCCGATGCGCGCGTCTCGACGCCTTCGGCGCAAACCTTCATGCCGAGATTGTGTCCGAGGTCGACGATCGACCGGACGATGGTGAAAGCCTCCTCGTTCTGGTCCATCTCGCTGACGAACGACCGGTCGATCTTCAGTTCGGTGAACGGCATGCGGTAGATCTGGATCAGCGACGAGAACCCGGTACCGAAGTCGTCGAGCGACAGGCCGAAGCCCTTCAGCCGGAACCGGCTCAGTACGTCCATGAAGTGCGGATCCTCGGTGACCGCCGAATTCTCGGTGATCTCCAGGATCATCTGGTCGGGCGACACACCGACCGCATATGCCTTCTCGGCCAGGCGGTCGGGAAGGTCCAGATCGGCAAGCGTCGATGGCGAGATGTTGACGGCCACATTGAGCCGCACGCCGCGGGCCTTCCACTGGGCCAGAGCCTCGATCACCTGCCGGAACACGGACTGGGTCAGCGGCTCGATCATCCGGGAATGCTCGGCCACGGGAATGAACTTCACAGGCGACACCATGGCGCCGTGCGGATTGCGCCAGCGGGCCAGCGCCTCGAACCCCACGACCTCGAACGGCGTGTCGTCGATGGTGAGGGTGAGCATGTCGGCGGCATCGACGGTACGCTCTCCGGCAAGCCTCACCTTGGGCTGGTAGTGCACGAAGAGGTGGTCGTCGGCGATCGCCTGCTCGAGATCCTGAACGCTGAAATCGCCGGATTCACGCAGCTGCTTGCGCAACTCCTCCTTGAGCGTGGTTACCGAGACGGGCTTGTTGAGCGCGCCGACGATATTGAGGCCAAGCGAAACGCCGAGACGCTCGGCGGTCTGGACCACCTTGGGATCGAAGCCGCTGAGCAGCCAGATCTTGGCCTTGCAGCCGCGGTCCGCGAGGAAGCGGAGAACCTGGATGCCGTCCACGTTGGGCAGCACCAGATCGAGCACCATCACGTCGGGCTCGGCCGAATCAACCTGTACCTTGAGGGCTTCGAAATCCTGTACAGCGAGCGCGGAAAAGCCGACCTGCTGGGCCGCCTCAACCACCAGTTGGCCCACAAGATCGTCATCGTCGATAACCACGAGCGTTTTATCGCCCACTCGGACGGCCCCCCTTGCCAATTATTCTACCGGCCCCGACTTGCGTCAGAAATTTCGGCAAGCGTGTTTATTAGAGGCCATCGTACCCGCTGCGCCGTGAATCTCAAAACATGAAACTCCCCGCAGCGTCGGCGCTGTTTTGGCTAATTGTCTCCCGCCGACCAGAATATTTCGAATCTTCAACATTACTTTAGCAGTGGGGGCGGGAAAGCCTGTGCCGCACCAAACCCGGAGCAAGTAAAATGAACTGCTGGCTACTTTAAAGCGCGCCCCGTGAGGCGACTGACCACTGGGCGGTTGTCCTTGCGCCCGTGACCG